>JAJBSY010000177.1 GCA_020861205.1 Deltaproteobacteria bacterium
GTCAGCCAGCAAACTTGTCTCGCCGTCGTTACGGTATGTCCGGGCGTAGCGGAGAATATCCCGGGCGTGGCTGGTCAGGGAGGAGCCCATCAACCGGGCGCCGGCTTCTTCAATCGAGTATTTCATAAATCCTCTCCGGTTACGCTACGCGGTCGCGCAGAGCCGATCTCAGGGATGTGGTCTTGTTCTTGTAAATCTGTTGCAACGCCTCCATATAGGCGGCGTTTTTGGCCAGATCGGCCATTTCTTTTTCAATGATGACGTTGTTTTCGTAGTTACGTTCGGGCCCCCATTCTCGGCCTTCGACATTTTCCGCCAGCGGCAGATGGTTCCCGTAAAACCGCAAGCCGGATTGATCTCTGGGCGAAAATTCGTTCCAGTGATGGTTGTAGCGTTCCTGGAGCGCGTCGTGCATAGCCTTGCGGAAGTTTTCTTCCGGTAAGGTTTTGCGCTTATAAAACGGAGTCTCGACGTTGGCGATATTGTTCATGATGTTCAGGTGGCGCTGAAAGGAAAAGCTCATCGCCGATTCCAGCAGTGGCGCCGTCTCCCGCTGAATAAGTCCGTCTATCCATACCGCCATACCCTCTCCTTTCCTACTGAGTGAAAATAGATGCAAGCGCACTGCCAAAGGTTTTGGGAAGTGGTAGAATGGTTGTAACGTACGGAATCGGAAGCTGTTGTCATGACGAGAAAAGTTGCAGTTCCGATCCGGGCCGCCACCGGAACGGAGGCAGAGGCGTTTTTTTCCGGCGGGTTTTTCCGCCAAAAAGAGGGCGCCCCAACCAGCAGGGCGCCCGGATACCGGAGTAAGGGAGATCGGTATAGTTTAGCGTATATAGGACACGCGAGTCTTTCCCCCGTCTCCGGGATCAGCGGGACAATCCGTTTCGGTACAGCAGCACTTCTTCGGATTGTCCCAGGTGGTGTTACTCCAATAATATCATGGTCCGTCTCCGCGGGCCGGCAACGTCACGGCCAGTGGTGCCCCGGGGACCCTTAGCGTTTGCCGTCTGCATAGCGGGCATCCAGGTTGCGGAAATCCCGTTCGTATTCCCGTTCCGCCCGGGTAAAGCGGCGTTCCAAGTCGGTCAGCTGCGACTGAAGACTGGTGTAGTCGGCCGAATTGCGGGTGGTATTGGACAGGCGGTTCTCGATTTCCCGCCGCTTTTCCCGGTATTCCTTTTGTTCCGCCGTCCACTTGTTACGGAGGGTCTCCCGTTCCGAGGCGTAACGCGAATCGACAGTACGGGTCGGCCTGACGGTATAGATGTCTTCTTCCGCGAAAAATACCGGGTTGCCTTCGTAGTACTTGTTGAGGCGTTCGAAATCGATCTGCTGGTCTCGGCCGTCGTAGGCATTGCCGTGCAGGCGGTGCCAGTCGTTGATATGCTCGGCCTGGGTTTTATGATAAGTCGTACGTATCTGATCTTCGCGACGTTCCACCGCCCGTTCCAGCGGCGTCTCGTCCGATCGGCCATAGCGGATAGAACCATGGGTATCCGCCGTGTCACGACGAAGACCGCGGTCGTAGTCCCGATGGGCGGTTTCCCGGACGCGTTCGCGGTGGGTGGTTTCCCGAACCCGGTCGTGGTCCCGGGTCAGGGCATCGCCGGTGCGGTGGTAGTCCCGGGAAAGGGCGTCTTCAGCCCGGTGGTAATCACGAGACACATTGTCACGAATATCATTCAAGGCGCTGTCAGTGTCACGGGCCGTCCGATTTTCGGTACGACGGGTGGCATCGCGGGCGGCCGCATCGGCATTGTGGATGGCATTGCGGGCGCGCTCGATCTCGTGAGGATTACGCGGCGCCGAATCCACCGCTACCGCAAATCGCATCAGGAACAAAATAAGAAAAAGGAACATCAACGCGGGGTAGATGTATTTTCTTTGCGAAAAGGAATACATAAACATGTGTAAAGTCTCCAATTAACGAGGAAGTTATCTTAGTACCTTCGTTAGTAACACCACCACTAGGCATCTATCACAGCCTCACCAGAAATCAGGCACGCTTTTTTCAAGAAAAACGAAAAGTACCGAAATTTCCGTAATAAATTGGAAGGTGTTGTGGGTTTTGGTGTTACGTTGCGGGTAGGATACCTTCGCGATAACGGTTACTGTTGTCCCGGCGGGGCGTGGTGGCTTTAGAGGCATTCCTCTGGAGATCCACAGGAAAGCGAAACGGGCCTGATAGGAATTAACGTGAATTAACCATTGTTCTGGGTTGGGGTGTTCTACCCGTACCAGAGAACGAGTCGGATTGACGGAGGAAAGCAGATGTTCGATTGGAAAAAATTATTGCCGGCGCTGGTGCTGATGCTCGGTTTTGGCGTTGTTCAGGCCGAGGATTTCATAATCCCCAACGAAGATGTCTATGATGTCACGGTGGGCAATGACGAATACGTTCGGCCCCAGTACATGGGCCGGGAAGAAGCGCTTCACTTTTCGCGCCCGTATACGGAAGGTCAGGATGACGGCAGAAATCTGCCCGTGGATGTCGAAGGGTATTATGCACCGCACATCTTCGACCGGGAAACCGCCTTGCACTTCGCCCGTCCGTACACGGAAGGTCAGGATGACGGCCGGGACATTTCCGTCCTTTCGGACGAGTCGCATCTGGGCCCCCGCGTCAGCCGGGAACAGGCTTTGGAATTTTCGCGACCGGACCTAAGCAACTAATGCGGTCGCCAGTGACAGCGGTGCCAGGATCATGACGCCATCGGGTGTCATGATCCGGCATTATCGGGCAATGATTATGCCCCGGCAAAGCCATCATGGGTTGACCGATCAGTTTCCGTTTTGCAATTCCATGCGGCGCGATTCAAAGGCGCGCCGGTGGCGTTCCAGCGCTTCCTCCCGAGCGCGAAGCTCCTGCTCCCGTCGGAGACGGACTTCAACCGCCAGTTGTTCCCGTTCTTCCTCTTCGCGGGCGGCTTTTTCCTGCCGGGCGAATTCGGCCCGTCGTTCCCGTTCCTCTTGTGCTTCCACCACTCTATGGTTTTCCAGGATTGAGCGTGAGGTTTCCTCTCCTGCCTCCGCCGCTTTCCGAAGCAGCGGCAGGGCAAGATCCCGATTTTTCGCCACGAATTCTCCCGAATAATACAACCTTCCCAAGAGGGCGAGGGCCGGAACGGCTTCGGCATCCGCTGCCCGTTCCAGCAAACGGACGCCGGTGCCGGGATCGGCTGCCACCCCCAGACCATAGCAGTACATCCGGCCCAGCAGAGCCAGGCCCAGGGGGTCGCCAGCTCCAGCCGCGGCATGGGCGAGGTCGCGGGCGGTGTCGAAATCGGGCGGGCCTTCCGCTCCCTCCAGAATAAGGGCAGCCAACAGGGCCTGGCAGGCGGGCAAGCCCAAGGATGCGCCTGTCCGGAGGGCCGGCAGGGCTGTCTCGAAATCCTGATCCATGCCCTGACCATGGTAGCGCATGATGCCCAGCATCGCCTCCGCTTCCCTGTCTCCCAACGCCGCCGCCTGCGTGAAGTAGGAAGCGGCCCGGAGGTAATCGCGGCCGATATGGGAACCGTCGTGATAGAGTTTCCCGAGGATCCGGAACACGTCCGGATCCTCCAACCCTTCCGCCTGTTCAAGATACGCCAACGCCAGGGTCGGGCTTCGTTCCACCCCGTCGCCGTGGAAATACATTCGGCCCAGCAGGGCGGCGGCTTCGGGCACCGGCTCCACCGCATGGTCTGCCGCCGCTGTCAGATACTGGACGGCATCGTCATCCTTGCGACCTACTTCGGTGCCTTCATGGTATATTTTGCCCAGAAGAAACTGCGAGGCGGCATCGCCTTGGGCCGCCGCTTTTTTCAGGAACACCAGGGCCTGGATGCGGTTCGGTTCCACCCCGCCGCCGCCGTCGTGGTAGATGGCGGCCACGATTTTCTGGGCTGCCAAATCTCCCCGCATTGCCACCGGTTCCAGATAATGAAGCGCGGCGGCCAGATCCGGCGGCACCCCGCGGCCGTGGTAATAAATCTCCCCCAGGAGCTTGGCTGCCGGCAGGCTATCTTCGAGCTCCACCAACTGAACCAACTGCGCCAGTCCTTTGGCGACGTTGCCGCCAGTGAGGTGTTCCCGGGCACGAGTCAGGGAGGGGCGGTCGAGGTGTGCCATCACCGCCAAGGCACTTCCGCCCGCCATAATCACCAGTATCGGCAGGAGAAAATACGGATTTCGGATCAATGACGGTGCTGGCGCCCTGGTCGTGACGATGCGCTTTTTATAGGTAGTGGTGTCCATAGACTGAGCCCTCACGTAATCGATAGGGGTGGTGGTGGTATCACGTCTGCCGGATACTTCCGGGCGACGGAAATAAAATAAGTATCCGTTTTCGCGATTTCATGCACCAAAATATCTGCGATCCGCCAGGGCTCTCCGCCACGGCGGACACCGCCGTCCCGGGATCAGGTTGTCCGCCCGGTTGGTATGGGTCACGGCATGCTGGCCCGGTTGACAACCGCCGCGTGGCCCTTACCATAC
>JAJBSY010000042.1 GCA_020861205.1 Deltaproteobacteria bacterium
ACGCAGTGCAGCAATTCTGGAACGAAGCCGCCAACGAATGGTCCCGGTTGGAGGTGTTCTCATCCGGAAAAATGCTGGCTCCAGCGACGGAACAGGGCAAAATTCCTGCCTCGCCCCAGGCTGCGGCAAATCCGAAAGTGCAATCGCCGCCCGCCCCGACCAAACCCAGCGCCACCTGCCCTTACCGGCTGGAATGGGAAATGCGCCGCTCCAAGGCCGGACCCTATTTTGTGTTTGCCGTTACGTCCACGGTCGATGAGCTAATCGTCAATAATCTGGTTGTGGACAGGGGAAACAACGTTGTTTTCAACGATTTTTCCGAGGTGTCGGCCCTCGTTTTCGGCAGGGAAATGCCCAAGGTCGTCTACCCGAAAAAACTTAAATTCTCCCAACGCTTCCTGTTCGTTGTGGTTCAGAAACCCATCGAGCTTGTGTTCCATACCAACCACGGCGTCTGGACAACAAAAATTGACTGAAAAATAAACCGCCCGGCGAATACTCCGCAATGGTTTTCCATTGCTCATGGCGGTTTGTTGTGCTGTCAAAAAATGTTTTATCATCTCACATTCTGGAATGGCATAAGGTTTCTCTGGTAGAGTTTCTCCCTACTCTCCGACAATCTTCGGACACACGCAGCTTCTTCGGCGCCGCCCTGCAGGTGGACAGGTATATTCCCGCTCATTGTTGAGCGTTGCACTCGCAATGGCGCCGGAAACGCGGGAAAGCTACGCCGCGTTCTTTCGTTGCGCGGCCTTTTTCTCGTCCTTCTTGACGGCTTTCTTGGCCGTCCACTTGCCTTCGGCCGCCAGGAAGGCGCCGGTTACGGAACCGGGATCGGCCAGGATTTCCTCCGGCGTCCCGGCGGCCACGATGCGGCCGCCGTTCTCGCCCCCGCCGGGGCCGAGGTCGATAACATAATCCGCGGCCATGATGACGTCGGTATTATGCTCGATGACCACCACGCTGGCTCCCCGGTCCACGAGTTGGCGCAACACGGCGATGAGCTTGCCCACCTCATGCATGTGTAGCCCCGTGGTCGGCTCGTCAAGAATATACAGCGTTCCGGGAAGGCTTTTCTTGCCCAGTTCGCGGGAAATCTTGATCCGCTGCGCTTCGCCGCCGGAGAGGGTCGTCGCGGGCTGGCCCAGGCGCAGGTATTCCAGGCCGACGTCTTCCAGAATGGCCAGACGGCGTTCCAGGGCGGGATAGCTGGAGAAGAATTCCCGCGCCTGGCGCACGGTCAGGTCCAGCACTTCCGCGATATTCAACCCCTTGTAGCGGACCTCGAGGGTTTCGTGGTTATAGCGCTGGCCCTTGCACACGTCGCAGGTAACGAAGACGTCAGGCAAAAAGTGCATCTCCACCCGGATCTGCCCGTCGCCGCCGCACGCTTCGCACCGGCCGCCGCTGACGTTGAAGCTGAACCGGCCGGGCTTGTAACCCCGTTTTTTGGCATCCGGGGTCATGGCGAAAATATCCCGGATCTCGTCGAATATCTTGGTATAGGTCGCCGGGTTGGAACGCGGCGTCCGCCCGATGGGCGTCTGGTCGATGGCGACAACCCGCTCGATGGCCTTCTGCCCCGCCATTCCGGCGATGGTGCCCGGGTTTTCCACCTTGATTCCCTGGGAGAGGGCGAGGTGTTTATACAAGGAATCCACCACCAGCGAACTTTTGCCGGAACCGGAAACCCCGGTCACGCAGGTCAGGGTGCCGAGCGGGATACGGCAATCGATATGCTGCAAATTGTGCGTGGACACCCCTTTCAGGACCAATTCGCCTTTCCCCTTGCGGCGCTTCGCGGGGAGCGGGATGGCAAGGTCGCCGCGCAGGTACTTGGCCGTCAGCGAACCGGATTTTCCCAGGAGGTCGGGAACCGACCCGAGAAAGACGATTTCCCCGCCTTGGGACCCGGAACCCGGCCCGAGTTCGATGACCGTGTCCGCCTCGCGGATGGTGGCCTCGTCGTGTTCCACCACCAAAACGGTATTGCCGCGCCGTTGCAGGCTCCGCAGGGTGCCGATGAGCCGTTCGTTGTCGCGCGGGTGCAGGCCGATGGACGGCTCGTCCAGAACGTACGTTACGCCGACGAGGCCGGAACCGAGCTGGGACGCCAGGCGGATGCGCTGGGCTTCGCCGCCCGAAAGCGTGGCCATGTTCCGGCCCAGGGCGATGTAATCAAGCCCCACGTTGACCATGAATTCCAAGCGGTGGATTATTTCCTTCAGCAAGGGTTCGGCGACGGGCGCGTGGCGCGCGTCGAACCGCCGTTCCCTCATCCAGGCGAGGGCCCTGCCGACCGAAAGGGAGGTGAAGGCAGCGAGGTTCAGGTCATCGACCCGCACGGCGAGCGCCTCCGGCTTCAGCCGCGCGCCGTGGCAGGCCGGACACGGCATAACCTGCCGGAAGCGCGAAAGCTCGTCCCGCCAGGCGTCGCCGTACTGCATACCCTGTTCGAGAACGGCGATAAGACCCTCCCATTCACCCCTCGCTTCCAGACGCTCAGCCTCGAGGTCGCGTTCAAGGACCGAACCGCCGAGCCAGTTGCGGCGCAGCGAGGAGTCCGCGCCGGATCCAGCAGGCTTGCCGTCGGCGGTTTCCCCGTAGAAAAGAGCGTTGAGGGCGTCGGCCGAAAAATCCTTGAGAGGCGTCGCCATGGTGAAGCCCCAGCGTTTGCCCAGCCTGGCGAGTTTGGCCCGGTAGCGGTCGAAAACCCGGGAATTCTTCCAGGGCAGGATGCCGCCGTCCTCCAGGGAAAGCCCCTTGTTGGGCGCCAGCAGCGCGGGCTCGAAATATTCCACGCTTCCGAGCCCCAGGCAGCGGGGACAAGCCCCTTGCGGGCTGTTGAAGGAAAAAAGCTGCGGCGAGAGCGGGGGCAGCGAAATGCGGCACGTCGGGCAGGCCGCTTCCGTGCTGTGCGCGGTATCCACGGTCTTGTCCGGATCTTTCGCGTCCGGGACGGCCACGATGAGACGCCCTTCCCCGTATTTCAGGGCCAGCTCGACGGAATCCGCCAGGCGGCCGCGAATGCCCTCGCGGATGACCAGCCGGTCCACCACCAGGTCGATGGTGTGCTTCTTGTTTTTATCCAGGGCCGGGACGTCCTCCAGGGCGAACAGTTCCCCGTTGACGCGCACGCGGGCGAACCCCTCGGCTTTGAGTTTCTTGAATTTATCGGCGTGCGTGCCCTTTTGCAGGGTTACCAGGGGCGCGATGATGAGGCAGCGGGTGCCTTCGGGAAGATCCAGGATATCCGCGATGATCTCGTCCGTGGCGCGCGATTCGATCTTCCGGCCGCATTGCGGGCAGTACATGGTGCCGAGGCGGGCGTAGAAGACGCGCAGGAAATCGTAAATTTCCGTCACCGTGCCCACGGTGGACCGGGGGTTGCGGGTCGCGGTCTGCTGCTCCAGCGAAATGGCCGGGGAAAGCCCCTCGATCTTGTCAACGGCGGGTTTGTCCATCTGCGGCAGGAACTGGCGGGCGTATGCGGAAAGGGATTCCACGTACCGCCGCTGCCCTTCGGCATACACGAGGTCAAAGGCCAGGGTTGATTTGCCGGACCCGGACGGCCCGCAGATGACCACCAATTCCTCGCGCGGGATGTCCAGCGTCAGATTTTTGAGATTGTGCTGGCGCGCGCCTTCGATATGAATGCAATTTTTCTTCATGGCCCGCACAATATAAGCTCTTTTCGGCCGGGAGCAAGCGGGCTGATCTCCCTACTCCCACGGGGAAGTGAAAGGAATCCGCGCGGGCGCCCTTGCGGCGCTTGCCCTCGGGCCGGCAATGGCGTAGCAAAAAGAGAGACACGCGGAGGATTATCATGAGCGGGATACGGCGCATTCCCCTTTGGCGGACCGGAGACGTAACACGCATGGAACCGGCGGACCCGGACGCGTTCGTCACGGAGGTTCCGGAACCGGAACTGCACCTGTTTCCGGCCGCGACGGGCGCCAACACCGGCATCGCGGCCGTCATCTGCCCGGGCGGGGGCTACGGCGGTCTCGCTCTCGGGGCGGAAGGGCATCTGTGCGCGGCCTTCTTGGCGTCCGTCGGCATCACGGGCCTCGTGCTGCAATACCGCCTCCCCTTCGGGAACAAGGCCATTCCGAACGAGGACATGCACTCGGCCCTGACCTACGCCAGGACGAACGCGGCCGCATTGGGGTTTTGCCCGGATAAACTTGGCGTTGTCGGCTTCTCGGCGGGCGGGCACCTGGCGGCCATGGCGTCCACGGTCCACGCCGGGGCTCCGGTCAACACGCGCCCGGATTTCTCGGTTCTCTTCTACCCCGTCATCAGCATGGAAAAACGCAAGCGGGGCATGACCCGCATCAATCTTCTCGGCAGACACCCCGCGGATCAGGACGTGGAGGATTACTCCTGCCACCTGCGGGTGGATGCGACGACCCCGCCCGCCCTGCTGCTGCTCTGCGACGACGACCCGATGGTGCCGCCGCGCCACAGCGTCCTGTATTACGA
>JAJBSY010000175.1 GCA_020861205.1 Deltaproteobacteria bacterium
GTCGTATAGAAAAAACTCCAGGGACAAGCCCAGGCGGGAATCAGGCTCCAGGCCGACCAGCCCGAAGACCAGCCAGTGGGAAGCCGGCAGGATGAAGGAATAGGCAAGCCACCAGAGGGCGACAAGAACCGCCATGGCCGCAAGATATTTTACATTCCAGCCCTTCGCGGCTTCACACGGTTCCGCCGGTTTTGAGCCGGAAGGGGCGTAGCGGCAGCAGCCCGGAGCTTCGGGAGTGGTAGACATGGAGCCTCTCTCTATAAAACAATAGATGTAGATTAGTTGACCTGTTACCGCAAAAAAGCCCGCGTCCAGTTTACCGCTTCGGCAAAATGCCATCCTTAATAGGGCTGGCTTCCCTGAATCGCTGACAGGCTTCCGGATTGCCCGAACAGCACTCTTCCGTCAGATACCCCACGATATCCAGCATCAACGGGATATTCGCCTTGTACCGCATGAAACGGCCCTCACGTTCAACGTCAACGAGGCCGCTCTGCACGATGGCCTTGAGGTGGAACGACAGGTTTGTCGGGGGAATATCGAGCTGCTTCGCAATATCGCCCTGGACAAGCCCGTCGGGCGCGTTTTTCACCAGCAGCCGGAACAGGTCCAGCCGCACGTCCGAGGAAAGCGCCTCAAATATCTTACTCGCTTGCTTTGTCTGCATGAGTTGATATTTCAACATTATTTGATATATGTCAAGACCAAGTAAGGTTGACGGCCGGAAACGTTACGCTCTTCCGGACATTCTTTGATTTGAACCAAATATTGTAAATCTTGGAATGCTCTGCGCAATCCGATTTTGAAACCATCCGCGCGTGTTTTGAAGCCTGATCGTGGCTCCAACGCCATAGAATCCATTCCGAGGCTCTCCCAAAAATGAAACATCCCGCTTCCGCTCCGGAAGGCATGAAAGCTCCAATACGATTTTTTATTCAGTTATTCCAAGCAACTTTATCTTGGACACGCCTTGGCACACTTATTGATATTTCTCCATCGCAGAGTCACCCTAATGATGGAGGTTTCCATGACTACTATGCACGGCGCACTATCCGGTTTGCGCGTTCTCGACCTCACCAGGGTTCTGGCGGGTCCGTTCTGTACCATGATGATGGCCGATATGGGCGCGGACGTCATCAAAATCGAGCAGCCCGTGAAGGGCGACGACAGCAGGCGTTTCGCTCCGTTCAAAAACGGGGAAAGTTCCTATTACATGAACCTGAACCGCAACAAGCGCGGGGTCACCCTGAACCTGAAAGGCAAGGGCAGGGAAATTTTCCTCGAATTGGTCAAGCGGGCCGACATCGTGATCGAAAACTACCGGCCCGGCACCATGGAAAAACTTGGCCTGGGTTACGAGGAATTGAAAAAGGTCAATCCACGCATCATTTACGGCGCCATTTCGGGTTTCGGCCATTACGGGCCGTTCAGCCAACGCCCCGGGTACGACATCATCGGCCAGGCCATGGGCGGACTCATGAGCACCACCGGCTGGCCCGGAGGCCCTCCAACCCGGACCGGCACGGCCATAAGCGATGTTCTCGCCGGCCTCTCGGCCTGCATCGGGATCCTGGCGGCCGTGCAGTCTCGCAACGTCACGGGCGAAGGGCAGAAAGTGGACGTGGCCCTCGTGGATTCCGTGGTCGCGAGCCTTGAAATCATCAACCAGATATATCTGTCCACCGGCCAGATTCCCCAACGCATCGGGAACCGGTACGAATCCATCTATCCCTATGACTCTTTCGAAACCAAGGACGGAAGCTGCGTTATCGGCGCGGGCAACGACAAGCTGTACGCCATCGTGTGCAACGTGATGGGCAAACCCGAGCTTATCAGCGACGAGCGGTTTGCCACCAACCCCGACCGGGTGCGGAACCACGCCTTGCTCAAGCCCCTGGTCGAGGAATGGACCAGGACCGTCACGTCCGAGGAGGTCGTGGACGCGCTCCTCGCGGCGGGGTGCCCGGCGGCGCCGATCAATACCATAGACAAATTGGTGGATTGCCCGCATATCGCGGGTGCGCGGGAGATGTTCGTGGACGTGGAGCACCCCAAGGCCGGAAAGATGAAAATCACCGGTTCGCACATCAAGTTCTCGGACACCCCGACGGCGATCAAGACGCCGGCCCCGCTTCTCGGCCAGCATTCCACGGAAGTGTACGGCGAATTGCTCGGCTATACCGACGAGGTTATTGAAGCGTTGCGGAAAGACGGCGTCATGTAATCGTTTGTTCCGTTCCTCTACCATGGGAGTAGCCATGACAACCGCATTACCCCAATCCGTTCGCATTACCGACATAACCGGCAGGGACGGATTCCAGAACGTGAAAACCTGGATCCCGACGGAAACCAAGAAAGCCGTGCTGTCGCAACTGGTCGAGGCCGGGGTCACGGCCATGGAAGCCACGAGTTTCGTCAGCCCCAAGGCCATTCCGCAGATGGCGGACGCCGCGGAAATCGTCGCGCACATGCTGGAAAACCACCCCGGCGTCACGCTCGTCGCGCTCGTTCCGAACCTGAAAGGCGCGCAGCGCGCGGCCGAGTGCGGGGTCAGGCATATCGCCTACATCATTTCCGCGAGCGTGGCCCACAACAAGGCCAACATCAACAGGACGCACGAGGAGTCTCTGGCCGATCTCGCGGCCATAGCCGAAGCCTGTCCCGGCCTGGAGATAACCCTTTCCATGCCCACGGTCTTCGGGTGCCCGTTCACCGGCGAGGTCATGCTTGATACCGTGCTTTACCTTCTGGATGAAAGCCTGAAGCGCGGCGCGGCCAAAATCACGCTGTGCGACACCATCGGCGTAGCCAACCCCGTGCAGGTCAAACATGTGGTGCGGGGCGTGCTGGACCGGTTCCCGGGGAGGGATATCGGCGTGCACCTGCACGATACGCACGGCATGGGCCTCGCCAACACTTTCGCGGCGCTGGAGATGGGCATCGACAGGTTCGAAACGGCCGCCGGCGGGCTGGGAGGATGTCCCTTCGCGCCCGGCGCGGCGGGCAACACTCCCACGGAGGATACGGTGAACATGCTCAACCGCATGGGCGTGCGGACCGGCATCGACCTGGAGAAATACCTGCGCGCCGTAGCCACGGTCAAGGATGGGGTGGAAGCCCCGTTGCCGGGGCACCTTCACGCGGCCAGAACCTACGCCGAGTTCTCGTTTTACACGGTATAACAGCGCGGAAAACCGTGGCTCCGTCTTTTCCCCGGGCGATACCGTTCGCCACGGGCCGGGCGGAGCCACGCCGGGCCGCCGTTCCCGTACAACGCGCGATCCAGGCATAAACGGCGAGCGTATACTTGCCGATACGATGAAACGCGCTAAGCCTCGTTTCGGGTATACTTCCGCCACAGCGTCGTGCGCCCGATACCCAGGCGTTTCGCCACTTCGCCGTAGTTTTTGTCGTGCGCTTTGAGCAAGTAGTCGATTATTTCCCATTCGACTGCTTCCACGGCGCTTTTCAGCGACTCATGCCGCTCCATGTCCACAGTGACGGCCAGCTCGCCTTTTTTCGCGGAATCGGAAAGCCCCAGGGTGAAGTGGGACCTGGCCGGGTCCATGCCCTGCAGGTGCTGTTGCGCGTGGGCGAGCCTTTCGGCGATATTTTGCAACTCCCGCACGTTGCCCGGCCAGGAATGGCCGAGAAGCTGCGGCATGAACCGTTTCAGGGTCTCCTCGTCCGGCGTTACGCCCATTTCGCGGAAAAAATGGCGGAACAAGGGCATGATGTCGCCTTTGCGCGCCCGCAGGGGGGGCACGGTTATGCTGAACACACTCAGCCGGTAGTACAGGTCTTCCCGGAAAAAACCCTCCCGGGCGAGCTCGCGCAGATTTTTGTTCGTTGCGCTGATGATCCTGACATCCACCGGTATGACCCTGTTGCCTCCCACTCGCATGAGTTCCTTCTCCTGGAGCACGCGCAGCAGGCGGGCCTGGAATTCCTTGGGCAGGTCGCCGATCTCGTCAAGAAAGATGGTGCCAGTGTGCGCAACCTCAAAAAGTCCTTGGCGCCCTTCCTTTTTGGCGCCCGTAAACGCGCCCGCCTCGTAGCCGAAAAGCTCGCTCTCCAGCAGGTTGGCCGGAATGGCCGCGCAGTTCACGGCCACAAAGGGCCCGCCGCGCCTCCGGCTGGCATTGTGCAGGCTCTGGGCGAAGAGTTCCTTCCCCGTGCCGGATTCGCCTTCTATCAGGAGCGCGGAGTTGCTCCCGGCGTATGATGCGGCGGTCTCCTTGACCATGGCCATAACCGGGTCGGTCGTGACGATGTCGTCAAAGGTGTACTTTGCGACAAACCCCTTATCAAGCAACTGTTTTCTGATGGTTTGCTCAAGATTTTGGATTTTGGTGACATTTTCGTAGGTATGCACGAAGCCGATAAACTTGGCATCGAAAAAAACCGGAAGATGGTTGGTGTTAATGTATTTACCGACGATTTTCCTGATATATTTCTGCTGCTGCTTCCGGCTTGTCATGGCC
>JAJBSY010000326.1 GCA_020861205.1 Deltaproteobacteria bacterium
GACCTGGGCGGCCAGTTGCTGGGAAGCCGCCGCGACCCGGTTGGAGATATCCCCGGCCTGGTTGGCCACGTCCAGAATGACGCGCTGGGTGTTCTTGATCTCGGTCAGGTCCGTGATCAGCTGCAGAACGGTGGCAAGCTTCCCGTTGGCGTCGGTGAAAGGGATGGCGGTATACGCGATATCCATGCGGGTTCCACGGGGATGCGCGACCGTTTCGGCCGTTGCCGGCTTCAAGGTCGTGGCGGCCTTCTGGAGGGCGCACCCGGGGGTGTTGTAATCCTCCCTGCCCATGACCTCGCCGCAGGTCTTGCCGTGGAAGTCGTCACCGGCGATACGCTTGGCGGCGTCGTTGAGGTACACGACGCGAAGGTCCTTATCCAGCACCACGACAGGGGAGGTCAGTACATTGAGAATGTGCTGGTATTGCGCCAGTGTCCTGTTGGTGCCCTTGACGAGGTCCGCGAACTCGCCGGGGAACTGGGCGGCGTCGCCCTGGACGTCGATGTCACCGGATTCGAGCTTCCTCTCGATTTGCGCGTACTCGGCGATGATGGCTTTCAGGGAGGCCGGAATGGAGCGCAACGCGTCCGCCAGGATGCCGATTTCGTCCTTGCGGTGGACGGAGAGCGTTCCGTCCAGTTTGCCGCGGGCGATGTCCGACGCGAAGAGGACGCCCTTGTTGAGCGCGCTGACGATGGGACGGATCAGGACAAAAAGCAGGACCGCGCCGAGTAGGATGGACACCACGATAATTCCGAAGGTCGTCCTCGAAAGAGCGGCAAGACTTCCGAAAACGTCATTCCGTTCGGCCTGGACGACGAGCGTCATGCCGGAAAGCGGTTCCTTGACGTAATAGGCGAAGCAATCCAGCCCCGCGGCGTTGGTGAAGAAGATGGAGCCGTCCGGCGAGGACGCCATTTTCTTGTACACGGCCGCGCCGGGCAGGTCTTCGCGGAAAAGCCATTCGGCGTTTTTGTGTACCGCGATCCTGCCGTTGGCGTCCATGGCGTAGGCGTAGCCGTTGTCCCCGATGGCGACGGGTGCGATGACTTCCTGGTAATAGGCGGGCAGGGGGATGGTGGCGTTGAGCACCCCGACGACGGCGTTGTCGCGCCTTACCGGGGTCGAAATGATGATGACGCCCTGCTTGGTAATGTTGGAAAGGAAAGGCGCCGAGATGAAGGTATTCCCTTTCAAGGCCTCCGTAAAGTACGGCCGGGTCTTGAAGTCCTGCCCGATGACCGCCGGGTTGGACGAGCTGACGATGACGCCCTCCTTGTCGAAGACATTCAGCCGGTCGATATCCTGGTAGCTTTCGACCAGCGCCGCCAACTCCTTGGCGAGGTCGTGCTGTCTTGCCGTGTCCCGTATGTCCCCGTGGCCGAAATCCAGAACGTCCCTGTTTTTGGCGGAGCGCAGCACGTTCTGCCGGGAATTGCCGAGTACGCTCGCGGTCATCCGTTTAATCGCGTAGGCTTCGTCCTTCATATTCGCAATAACGGCCTTCTCAAGGCTGGATGAAGATTGGATATAGGCAATATAGCCTGAAGCGCCCACGAGGACGGCAATGAGAAGGGTGACCGGTAACAGGATTTTCCATAAAAGTTTCACGATAATGCCCCCTGATGCATGGATGGAATGAAGCGGAGAGAAAGGTGTTGCCTGAAAATTCCCCCCTGGAATGACAGGACTTGCGGATAATTCACGCCAATGTACAGTATCGGCTCGACGCGGATTATTCTTTATACATATTTTTATATATACTGTATATTAAAAAGTTATTGCGGGATACGGCTTGGCCGGAGTTGTATTCCGGAGATTCCGCATAAAAGAAAAGAGGGGATATTTTAGTTTTCCTGTTGTGAGGTTTCGTTCGGGTAACGGGGAATCCCCCTTTCCACCCGCCGTTGTTTGCGGCGGGTGGAAAGGGGGATTCCCCGCCGCAACCATGCACGGGTCGGGGCGGCGGACCGTGTGGCTCTGTCTAGAGCAGTTCGCGAAGCGTGGGCATATCCGCCACGGCATACCGTTTTTTAAAGGCCTCGATATCCTGGGCGCTGTATTGTTGCGGGTCGAGAACCATGGCCTCGGCCGGGAAGGGACGCGTGTTGGCGATTTTTACGTCGATAACAACCGGGCGGTCGCTGCCCCGCGCCGCGTCAAAGGCTTCCGCCAGCTCGCCGCGTTTTGTCACGGTATAGCCTCTGGCTCCCATGGCTTCCCCGGCCTTGGCGAAATCGACGGCTTCAAGGAACACGCCGTAGCGCGGCTGTTTCGTGTCCTCCTGTTCCGCTTCGATGAACCCCAATGAATTGTTGGAAAAAACCACGTTGATGATGGGCAGGTTGTACTTCACCTGGGTCGTGATGTCCTGCATGGACATGGAAAACGCGCCGTCGCCGCTCAAGGTGAACACCTGCCGCGAAGGGTAACTCAGCTTGGCCGCGATGCCGCCGGGGATGCCGTACCCCATCGTTGCAAACCAGCCGGAGGTGGTGAACAGCTGTTTCACGCCGTTCATGCGCAGCAGCCGGATGGCGTGGATGGTGGTGTTGCCCACGTCGGTGACGAAGATGGCGTCGTCTTCCGCGATCCGGTTGATTTCCCGGAAAACCGGTTCGACGCGCATGGGAACCTCGTCGCTGGTTTCAAATCCGCGCAGCCAGGTATCCCAGTTGCGTTTGTTCAGGCGGCAGGCCTTGAGAAAATCGGAGACGGGTTTTTGCTCGCCCAACGCGGCCAGGCGGCGCATGGTTTCGCCGGCGTCTCCCAGGATGGCGGCATCCGTTTTATGCCGCCTGCCCAGCTTGGTCGAATCGGTATCCACCTGGATGAACCGGACGTCCTCGGGGAAGAAAAATTTGGCGAACGGAAAATCGCTTCCCACGAAAACGATGCAGTCCGAGGCAGCAAGGGCTTCGTTGGCCGGTTTCGTGGCGACCCGGGCCGCCATGCCCATGAAGTTTTCCGCGGCGTCCGGGATGATCCCCTTGGCCAGCACGGAAAGGACAATGGGCATGGAAAACTTGTCGGCCAGCGCCAGGATGGCGTCCCCGGCTCCGCGCGCTCCCTGGCCTGCGTACAGCACCGGCCGTTCCGCGAGCTGGATGATTCTCACAGCTTCCTCGACATCCCTTTCGTTCGGCGAGACGAATCCCGCGCGGTGGCTGGGGGCGCTCGGCGCGTATGTATCGGGGATATCCTCGAACCCATAGTCCACGGGGATGGTGACGGTTGCGACCCCCCTGTGCCCCAGGGCGTGGCGGATACCCTCGTCCACCACGGCGGGCAGGCTCTCCGGCGTCATCACCGTCCTGTTGTACACGCTGACGTCCGCGAGCATCGGGTTTTCGTTCATTTCCTGGAACGCCGTTGTGTTCATGGCCGTGGAGGCCACCTGTCCGATGAGAGCCAGAACGGGCGCGTGGTCCATCTGCGCGTCGTACAACCCGTTGAAGAGGTGCGTCGCCCCGGGGCCTGCGGACCCGAAACACACGCCTATCCCGCCGGTCAGCTTGGCGTCCGCCGCCGCGGCCAGCGCGCCTGTTTCCTCGTGGCGCACCTGGATATGGCGGATGCTGCCGCGTTTTTCGCAAAGGGCGTCCATGACGGAATTGAACGAACCCCCCGGGATTCCATAGATGTGATCCACGCCCCACCGTTCGAGAACGTCGAGCATGGCAAGTCCGGATTTGATCATGGCGGTCATGGTGCGTCACTCCCTGTGCATAAATTGATGCCCAGTATAGCGCGCTCCGGGAAGGGGGGTATGATAATGAGCGGGAACGTAAATAAGCGGAACGGCAACGCGGAGGCCGGAAGGGGCGGACGCCTACCGCGCGGGATCCGAGGGGCGTGCTTCCCGGCCGCCGCCAGGACCCAGGTGGACGAACCAGTTGCACAGGCCGACGAGGACGCCGCCTCCTATGATGTTGCCGATGGTGACGGGAAGCAGGTTCGCCAGGAAGAAGTTGCTCCAGGTCATCGCCTCCCGCAGCGCGGCCGGGTCCGCGAAGCGGGCCGCCATTTCCGCCGGGGCAAGCTTGAAGCACAGGATGCCGCTGGGAATCATGAACATGTTGGCCACGCTGTGCTCGAACCCGCAGGAAATAAAAAGCCCCACCGGAAACAGGCCGGCCGCCATTTTGTCGATGACGGAGCGCCCGGCGTAGCTCATCCAGACGCCCAGGCAGACCATCAGGTTGCACAATATACCCAGCCCGACGGCTTCCGGGAAGGAAAAAGAGAGTTTTCGCATCGTCGTTGCGACGTAATACGCGGCGATTTCACCGCCCGACTCCCACGGATGGCCGCTCAGCAGGATAAGCCCGACCAGGAAAAGCGCCCCCAGACAGTTGCCCGCGTAAACCACGACCCAGTTGGCGAAAACCCGGCTCCATGTCACGGCCCCGCTTACGCCCGCCATCAGGGTGAGGGTGGAAGACGTGAACAGGTCCGCCC
>JAJBSY010000068.1 GCA_020861205.1 Deltaproteobacteria bacterium
CCTGTATACGAGCCCCGTCATTTCCCGCAGGGAGTCGTTGAAAACCGATTGGGTGCTCAAGAATATCGACGGCGAGTACCGGGTCATCATAGTGGGGGACGCCCTCATGGATTCTTCGGAGTTGATGGGTGGCGGATATTTTTCCTTCGGGCGGGACACGCTGAACGGCCTGCAATGGCTGCAACGGTTCAAAGAACGCTACCGCCATCTTGTCTGGCTGACCCCGGAAGACAACGAGTCCTTGATAAACAGCTTTTGGGGAGAGTCCTATAAAATTATCAAGCGAGAGGTCGATATGCGTACCCTGACCGTGGAAAACCTCGCCAACGTTGTGAAGAAGCTGATGGTGGCCCGTTAGAAACGCGGAATGGGATCATGGCAAATGTCCTCCGGATCGCGTATGGTCCGGGGGACATTCGCGTTGCGCCGCTCTTGAAGTGCCGTACGGGACGCGAAGGCCTGAAAAAGCCGAAAATCGGCCATGATCGGAGAAACCAAGGAGATGCATATGGATCTTTCATCCGCGAAAACGTTGAACAACGGCGTGGCAATGCCCTATGTCGGCCTCGGAGTCTGGCAGGCGACGGACGATGAAACCGTCCAGTCCGTCAAATGGGCCTTGGAAGCCGGATACCGGCACATCGACACCGCCAAGATATACGGAAACGAGGCGGCTGTCGGCCGGGGGGTCAAGGAAAGCGGTCTGCCGCGCGAGAAGATTTTCATCACGACCAAGCTCTGGAACGAGGATATGCGGACCGGGCGGCAGATGGAGGCCTTCGAGGAAAGCCTCAAGGCCCTGGGAACGGAGTATGTGGACCTGTACCTCCTCCATTGGGCCGTCGAGGGCGCCTATATTCCTTCCTGGAAGGTGCTCGAGCAAATCTACAAGGAAGGCAGGGCCAAGGCCATAGGGGTCTGCAACTTTCAGCCCCATCATTTGGAAACGCTGATGGCCTCCGCCACGGTGAAACCCGCCATCAACCAGTTCGAATGCCATCCTTTCCTCACCCAGGAACCGCTCATCGCGTTTTGCGAAAAGGAAGGCATAGCCTGCGAAGCCTGGGGACCGCTTGGAGGCAAGGGAACGCCACTGGTCAGCAACGACGAGTTGGACGCCATTGGGAAAAAATACGGCAAGAGCGCGGCCCAGGTCATGCTTCGCTGGAATATCCAGCGGGGCGTCATCGTGTTGCCCAAGTCGGTTCACAAGGAGCGCATCATCGCCAACAGCCAGCTGTTCGACTTCACCTTGAACGAGGCCGACATGCGGGCGGTCAGCGCCATGAACCGGAACAAGCGGCTGAACATGTCGCTGGATCCCGATAACGTCACGTGGTAAAATCGGGCGCATTTGACTGAAGACGAAACAATCCACCGGGCAACCGGTGGATTGTTTCGTAATGGAAGAGACTTGGCCGCGCTATGGGCCTCCGCCTGATTTCATGGTAGGGTTGAACCATGAAAGATTCCGCGCAAAAACCCGTCCTTGTCGCCGGAGCCACCGGTTACGTCGGCGGCCGTCTCGTTCCGCTGCTTTTGAAGAAGGGGTGCCGGGTGCGCGCCTTCACGCGCAGTCTGCAAAAGGTTCGTTCCCGCCCCTGGGGCGGCCATGAAAACCTTGAGATCGCCCAAGGCGACATGCATGACGCTGCTAGCGTCGCGCGGGCCGTGGAAGGATGCGCGGCCGTCTATTATCTCGTCCACTCCATGGAAGCCCAGTATACGGATTTTTGGGAGGCGGACCGGCACGCCGCCTACAACATGGTCCGCGCGCTGAAGGGGAGGAGGGATTGCCGGCTGATTTACCTTTCTGGCCTGCTTCCAGACGACCCCGATCTCAGCACGCATCTGCGGTCGCGAGCCGAAGTCGCTAAAATCCTCTCCCTTGCCGATTCCCCGGTGACGACCTTACGCGCGGCCCAGATCATCGGGGCGGGATCGGCCTCTTTCGAAATGCTCCGCTGGCTCACGGACCGGCTTTCCATCATGCTCACCCCGAAGTGGACGCATGTCAAAACGCAACCCATCTCCATAACGGATACTCTGGGGTATCTGGCGGGCGTGCTGGACCACCCGGAGACGGAAGGGGAGAGTTACGATATCGGCGGGCCGGACATCCTCAGCTACGGAGAGCTTATCAACCTGTACGCCGCCGTTGCGGGGTTGCGCAAGCGTATCCAGATCCCGTTTCCCTGGCTCGGCCTTGATCTTTCCGCCCGCTGGATCAGCCTCGTAACCCCCATCCCCTATGCCCTCGCCCGGCCTTTGCTCGAAGGTATGCGCAACGAGGTCGTCTGCAAGGAAAACCGCATCCGGAACGTCATTCCGCAGGAGTTGACGCCCATCCGGACCGCCATCGAGCGCGCGCTCGGCCATCTGCGCCATCAGACGGTAAAAAGCAGTTGGTTCGACGCCGGATTGCCCTCGGTTCCAGAATGGGTGCTCGAAGGAGACGCGGCGCACGCCAGAGGATCCGTTTATACCGATACCTATGCCGTGCGGCTTGACGCGAGCCCGGCGGAAGTCTGGCGGCCGATCGTCCGGATCGGCGGCACCACGGGATGGTACAGCAAAAATATCCTTTGGAAGCTTCGCGGATTTTTGGATACCCTCATGGGCGGCCCGGGAACCCGCAGGGGAAGGCGCAGCGGTGAAAATCTTTTCGTCGGGGACGGTCTGGATTTCTGGCGGGTGCTGGATATCCGGCCGGAAAAACGCCTGCTGCTGTTTACGGAGATGCGGTTGCCGGGTGAGGGGCTGCTGGATCTGCAAATCAATCCAGGGTTCGCGACCGGCGGCAACCCGGAAAAGGGCACCGACCTTGTGCTCAGCCTGCGTTTTCGTCCACGCGGGCTATTGGGCGTGTTCTATTGGTACGCGGTCTCGCCGTTACACCGTTTCGTGTTTGTCGCGATGCTCAAGGCCATTGCGGAACGGATACGGCGCCCGGTCCTGCGGGGCCCGGTCCGGATGAAGAGGAGCGGCCGGTTATAAGACGACTCCGGCAACGAAAAGGGACCCCGAAGGGGGTCCCTTTCGTCCGTCATGCCTGGACCAGCGGTCCGGGATTCTTAAGATAGTTCTCCCGTAAATGGCGGGCGGACCAGTAGGCGAGGGCGCCGACCAGCCCGGTGGGGTTGTACCCCATGTTTTGCGGGAAGGCGCTGGAGCCATAGACGAAAACGTTGGGCACGTCCCAGCTCTGCAAGTACCTGTTAACCGCGCTCGTTTTGGGATCATCGCCCATAACGGCGCCGCCGGTGGTGTGCGTCGTCTGGTAGTAGGTCGTGTTAAAGGGGGTTCCGCCCTTGAGGTTGGTCTGGATGACCTGTTCCGCGCCCATGGCCTTGGCGATCTTTGCCGTCTGCTCGCTCGTGTAGGCGCTCATCTTGTATTCGTTTTCATGCCAGTTGAGCGTCACGCGGAGGAGCGGCATGTTGAACGCGTCCCTGTAGGTGGGGTCGAGATCGAGAAAGACGTCCCGGTAAGGCTGGACGGAACCGTGGGAGGTCACGTTCGTGATGCGTTGGTAGCCTTCCTTCAATCCCTTTTTCCACGCCGAACCCCAGGCGGGAGAGCCGGGCATCGGCGCGGATTGGCTGATGGGTCGCCCGCCGGATTTGTTGTGCCATATTCCGGCGCCGCCGATAAACCCCAACGGCCCGTGGTCAAAGTTGTCGCCGTTGAAGTCGTCTATGCAGGCGGCGGCGGCTCCCGCGCTCGCGAACGGATTGAGCAGCGTTCCCGCGGGCATGACGAGCTGCGTGCCGCCCATCATCTGGTAACAGAAGTTGCGGCCGACCACTCCCTGTCCCGTTTTCACGTCATACGGCGTGCCAATCCCGGAAAGGAGAAGCAACCGGACGTTATGCAGCTGGAACGCCGTCAGCGCGACCAGTTCGGCAGGCTGTTCGACCTCTTCGCCGCTCGCGTTGACGTAGGTGACGCCGGTGGCCTTCTTGCCGTCGGAATCCAGATTGACCTTCGTCACATGGGCGTGCACCCGCAATTCGAAATTGTCCCTGGAGCGCAATACCGGGAGAATGGTCGTCTGCGGGCTGGCCTTGGCCCCGGCATAACAGCCGAAGTCGTTACAGAACCCGCAGAGGGTGCATTTACCCATCTTGACTCCGTACGGGTTGGTATACTCGCCCGAGGAGTTGGACGCCGGAGCCGGGAAGGGATGGAACCCCACTTCCTTGGCCGCTTTTTCAAAAAGCGAGGAAGCATAGGCATACGCCAAGGGTTTTTGCGGGTAATGCTTGGATCGCGGCGCTTCGAAGGGATTGCCGCCCGCTATCTTCTGCCCCTTCACGTTTCCGGCCTGGCCCGATACGCCGCAGACTTCCTCGAAATGGGTGAAATAGGGCTCGAGTTCGTCATACGTGACGCCGAAATCTTGTATCTGCATTCCCTCGGG
>JAJBSY010000380.1 GCA_020861205.1 Deltaproteobacteria bacterium
CGCGAGGCGAATGACACGCGAACGCCCGCATCCATCAAGCATCGGCATCGGACACCCTGCCGGAAACTCCTTGAGCCGGTAGTCGACGGACAGCCATGGCAACTCTCCGCGCTACCCTGACGGAACTTTCGGCCCGGCTGACAAAGGCCGGAATAGACTCCCCCCGCCTGTCCGCGGAAGTTCTCGTGGCGTTCGCCCTGGGCCTCGAGCGGCCCGCTCTGATGAAAGAATTGATCATGAACCCGGAAAGCGCGATTCCTTGGTCCTGTCTTGCCCGTATCGAAGATTCGGCGCGCCGCCGTGAGAACGGAGAACCCGTCGCCTACATCACGGGCGTGAAAGAGTTTTACGGACGCGACTTCACGGTTTCCCCCGCCACGCTCATTCCCCGCCCGGAAACGGAAACCCTGGTGGACGCCGCCCTGGCCTTTGCCCAAAAATATACGCCGCCGTCAGGCAACCCGGCATTTGCCGACCTTGGAACCGGAAGCGGCGCCATCGCCGTGACCGTGGCCCTGGAACTTCCCTCCTGGTCCGGAACGGCCGTCGATATTTCCCCGGACGCGTTGCGCGTCGCCGCGCGCAATGCCCGCGCCCTTCGGGCGGAAAACCTTGCCTTTGTCCTATGCGACTTTCTCGGCCCTGAGCTCCCGAGAGGGCCGTATGACATGGTGCTCGCCAATCCCCCCTATGTAAGTGAAGAGGAATACGGCACCCTGTCCCCCGAAGTAGCCCGCTTCGAGCCCAAAAGCGCCCTCGTTCCCCCCTTTACCGGATCCGGAGGGCTGGAGCATCTTTTCGGCATCCTGGATGCGGCGGAACGCCTCCTGACCGCCGGGGGGCTGCTGCTGCTGGAAATGGGCCGCGCCCAGGGAGACGCCCTGATGGCGAAGGCGGGCGGGGCTCCTTTCCTGCGGGATTGCCGCATCCTCAACGACCTGGCGGGATCGCCCCGCGTCTTTCACGCCATCCGGGCCTGAAAACGGCGTTCCGTATGAACCGTATTCGCGGCAAACTCTGTATCAGCCTTGCTTTTTTTCTGGCGGGATCTTCCGTCGTGGCCGCCGGATATGTGGCCGACACCCTCGGCCCCTTCACCATAACCGGGATCAGCCTTGTCTTCGCCGGGTTCACGGCGTTTGTTCTCAGCAACAAAAAGATGCTGGCGTCTTTCAGGACGATTACCGCGCAAAAATGGAAAAATCTTGTCTGGCAATCCCTGATCGGCGTATTTTTGTTCCGGGTATTGCTGACGTTCGGCCTGCAACGGACAAGCGCCGCCGAAGCGGGCATCCTGATAGGTACCTCGCCCGCGATAACGGCCGTCCTGACGCGCCTCCTGCTGCGCGAACCCCTGAGCGGGCACAAAATTGCCGGAATCGGCGCGACGCTTGCCGGCATGGCGGTATTACAAGGGTTCCCTTTCACGCTTGGCGCATTCAGTATGAGCCACCTCCTGGGCAACCTCCTGGTGCTCGGCTCCGCGGCCTGTGAATCCGCTTTTGTCCTGATAGCGCGAGCCATGGCTTTCAAGGAAGACAGGCAAGCGCCCCCGCTCGACCCCATCGTCCATTCCGGCTATGTCAGCCTCATCTCCCTACTTGCCTGCCTGCCGCTCATGCTCTGGGAAAACCAGCTCGGGTCGTTACCCGCGCTTTCGACAGGCGGCTGGCTCTCACTCGCCTGGTATGGCGGGATGGTGACCGTGATTGCCTTCGCCTGCATGTTTTACGGCGCGCGGACCTGCGACGGGTACACCCTCGCGGCGTTCTCCGGTCTGATACCGGTCACCGCGTTGCTGCTCTCCGCTGCGATCTTGGGCGAAACCGTCACGGCCCGGCACTGTATCGGCTGCGCCTGTATCGTGATAGCCATCCTGCTCATGAACCGGCGCTGACATGCCCTTTTCCGCTTTCCTCCAGGAGCGGACGAGCGTTCCCCACATCAGGCCCCCTACCGCCGTGAGTTTCAACCAGCAACGGTTCCCCGAAGAAATCACACGCGGCGATCCCAGCGCGTTTCCGCGCCCCGGCCAGAGCCAGCAAACTGGAAAGGCCCATGCCCAGGTAGCTGTAAAGGCTATTTTCCGTCAGTGCGGCGGCAAGCCCCAGAAGCCCCCCGGAAATCACGGCGGCGCAAGCGAAGTTCCCCTGGATGCGCCGGCCGGGCAGCAGCATCAGGCCCACAAAACAGGGGGCCACCACGCCGCAGGCGAAGATATCATAGGCCATAAGTAAAAAACCGAGAATCCCTTTGCCGCAGACGCTCACGAGAGCCCCGAATATGCCCAGCGCCAGCACGCACCGACGCGCGACAGTAGGGTTGCGGGTTTTAAAAAGGTCATTGCCGCACACGGTGGCGGCAGTCACGAGACACGAATCCGCCGATGAGACAATGGCGCTCACGAGGGCCAAGGAAACAACCAGATGCATCCAGGACGGCATCACCTCGGCGAGAATTCGGGTCAGTACCGCATCCGGCGCCGTATCCTCGGGCAGAAGCCCACGGCAGGCAAGTCCCACTGCGACGATCAGGACGGAACACACGGCGATGCCGGATGCGCCCAAAAGGCCACCGGCCACGGCGCTTTTTTCATCCCTGGCCGAAAAAAACCGACCAAACAACATGGGGCAGACCAGGTAGTTGGCTCCCCCCGCGAGGGGGTCGTAGCGAAGTTTTTCCAACGGAAAAGCCGCATTGACTATTTCCAGGCGGAAGGCCCCCGTCCAGCCGGGGTTATGCAGACTGAGCCAGACGAGCGTCATGCCCAGGGCCGTGAGAATGACCAGGGCCTGGAGCCTGTCCACACGCATGATTGCCGACTGACCGCCCAGGGTATGCCCGCAGACGAGCAGGAACCCGATGGCGAGACAGGCTTGGGAGCCGAATCCGGTCAGAGGGCCGAGCACCGCGATGAGCGCCGAGAACTGCGCCGCCAAAATGGCGGACCATGCCGCCACGATGATGGCCGCCATGAGGGGGCGCGTTTGTTTGCCCAGGAAGGTTTCCGCCATGTGCGGCAGGGTGTAGGCTTCGCTCTTTCGGACTTTGCGCGCCAGAAAAAGCGAAAGGGCTGCGAGCCCAACGGCGCCCGCACCCAGCCACCAGAAGGCGGGCGTGCCCACGACGAAGGCCATGCCGATCATGCCGATGGTTGCCGAGGCGCCCACGCAGGATACAAGGATGGAAAAGCCAACGCCCAACGCGCCGCTCGCTCGCTCGTTGACGTAAAAGGCGTCCGCCGATTGTTTTTTGCCTGAAAACGCCGTCCAGGCGATAAGCAGAGCATACGCTCCCAGAAGAATCAGCGCCACGCCCCGCTCTCCACGGCACCGCGCATGGCGCGGGTGAGGGTTTCGATTTCCGCATCCGTAGCCGTGTATGGCGGCATAACGTAGATGAGATGGCCAAAGGGCCGGAGCCAGACGCCGCTTTCCACGAAATACCTATGCAACTTCGCCATGTCCACGGCCTCCTCCATTTCCAGCACGCCGATGGCTCCGAGGACGCGTGCGTCCCTCACCCCTGTCAAATTCGCGCAGGGTAAAAGTCCCTGTCGCAGCGTGGTTTCGATGCGGGCCACGTCGGCCCTCCAGGCTCCCGTCGCAAGAATGGAGAGGCTCGCACCCGCCACCGCGCAGGCCAGAGGATTGGCCATGAAGGTAGGCCCGTGCATGAGTACGTTCCCATTTTGTGAAACGCCTTCGGCCACATTCCGCGTGGCCAGGGTGGCTGCCAGGGTCATTACCCCGCCGGTTAAACCCTTGCCCAAGCATAGGATGTCCGGCTCGATCCCCGCGTGCTCGCACGCGAACAGTTTCCCGGTCCGGCCAAATCCCGTGGCGATTTCGTCAAGGATGAGCAGGCAGCCGTAACGCTCGCAAGCGATTTTCACGTCACGCAAAAAACCGGGATGATAAAACCACATGCCCCCGGCTCCCTGGACGATGGGCTCCAGAATCACGGCCGCCAGTCTATCCGCGTTGGCGACCAGTTCCGCTTCAAAAGCCGCGAAGGAGGCGGGATCATAAGGCGCGTCAAACCGGCACTCGGGACGCGGTGCGAAATGCTGAGCCGGGAGGATGCCGGAAAACAGGTGGTGCATCCCGTTTTCCGGGTCACACACGCTCATGGCCCCCAGGGTATCCCCGTGGTATCCGCCCTTGAGGGCCAGGAAGCGGTTCTTTTGCGCGTTCCCGGCCGCCATCTGGTATTGAAGGGCCATTTTCAAGGCAACTTCCACGGAAACCGAACCGGAATCGGCGAAGAACACGTGCTCAAGGCCGCGAGGCGCCATCCCCAGCAGCTTTTCCGCCAGAACGACGGCCGGGTTGTGGGTGAGGCCGCCGAACATGACGTGGGGCATGGCCGCGGCCTGGTTGCGGAGGGCCGCCATAAGCGCAGGGTGGTTGTAGCC
>JAJBSY010000321.1 GCA_020861205.1 Deltaproteobacteria bacterium
CTCTCGTCCTTGTCCTTCAGGGTCTGGATGCGGCGGATGTCCATCCGGATGGACGCATAGAATTTCAGCGCGTTCCCGCCGGAAGTCGTTTCCGGGTTGCCGTACCCGCTCATGGCGCCGATTTTCATCCGGATCTGGTTGATGAAGACGACGGCCGTGCGGGATTTGTGAATGGTGCCGGTGAGTTTGCGAAGGGCGTGGGACATGAGGCGCGCCTGCCCGCCCACCTGGGTTTCGCCCATGCTGCCTTCGAGTTCGGCCTGGGGGATGAGGGCGGCGACGGAGTCGATGACCACCAGGTCGACCGCCGCGGACCGGACGAGCATGTCCGCGATTTCAAGGGCCTGTTCGCCGTAATCCGGCTGGGAGACGAGAAGCTCCTCGGTCTTGACCCCGAGGCGGGAAGCGTATTTGACATCCAGCGCGTGTTCGGCGTCGATAAAGGCGCAGACGCCGCCGAGTTTCTGGGCTTCGGCGATGAGGTGCAGGGTCAGGGTCGTCTTGCCCGACGATTCGGGACCGTATATTTCCGTCACCCGGCCGCGCGGCACGCCGCCGACGCCGAGGGCCAGGGCGAGGCCGATGGACCCGGTTGGTATGACCGGGATGGCGACGTGAACGTCGTCGGACAGTCTCATGATGGAGCCCTGCCCGTATTTGCGCTCTATCGTGGAAAGGGCGGTGTTGAGCGCCTCAAGGCGCATGTCTTCGGGTGAAACAGCGGGTTTTTTGGCCATGGAATTCTCCGGGATGGTATGAGCGTAAGCAAGGGTTTTCATATCAGAACGTCATGATTCCGGCAATGGATAGATCACGCCGGGAAACAGGCAAGGGGCAAAATGAAGGCGAAACGGCGCGCGTCGGAGCGCGGTGCGCGTTCGGGGCAGAGGAAGGGCCGGGCCTATTTTTCCGGCCCCGGCGGATCGTACGGCACGGGGTCGGTCACGCCGTTGGCAGCGAAGGCCGCGAGGCGTTCCGCGCAGGTGCCGCATACGCCGCAGCTTTTTTCCCGGTTTGCGTAGCAGCTTCTGGTCAGGTGCAGTGGCGCCCGTAACGCGAGGCCTTCGGCGACCAGTTCCGCTTTGGTTTTATGGACGAAAGGCGTGGCAACCTTCACCGAGCCGTCGGTACCGCGCGCCACGACCGTCGCGAGCGCCTCCGTGAACGCCGGGCGGCAGTCGGGGTACAGGTGATGGTCCCCGCTATGGACGGCCAGGGCGATTTCCCCGGCGCCGATGCTTTCGGCGAAGGCGGCCATGAAGGACGCGAAAATCAGGTTGCGGCCGGGCACGACGGTCGTGGCCATGGTGGCGGCGTCGTATTCGGCGCGGGGAATCGGGCGTTCGTCGGAGAGAAGCAAACCGCTCCGCATGTGGCTGAACGGAAGGGTCAGGTCGAAAACGGTCAGCGAAACGGCGTAATACGCGGCGACTTTTTCCGCTGCCGATTCTTCCCAGGCGTTGTGTTTGGACGGATAGCGGAAAAACACCGGCCTTACCGCTTCGCGCCCGTGTTTCGCGAGCAGGCGGGCGAGCAGGACGGTGCTGTCCAGGCCGCCGCTGAGGCTGGTGACGGTGACGGGCGAAGGTGCGTTCATGGTAAAGGGAACGGAGAGGGCCGGCCCTCTCCGTTTTGTTGTAAGTCACGGACGCGGTCGCGTCATTTCAGTTTCGACGCCTGGAGCCTTGCGAGAGCGCGCTGCAACGCGGCTTCCGCCCGTGTTATGTTGACGTTGGAGTTTTGCCTGGCCTGCTGGAGGCGTTCCTGGGCGCGCCGGAAGGCCGCTTCGGCGCGGTTGACGTCGATCTCGTCGGCCAGTTCGGCCGTATCGACGAGCACCTGGACGTGGTTGTCCGCGATTTCCGCGAACCCGCCGGTCACGCAGGCCCAGGCTGTTTTCCCGTCCGTTTCGTAATGCAGGCAGGCGATCCGCAAGGCGGCGAAAAAGGGGATGTGATCCGGCAGAACGCCGAAATCGCCTTCCACACCGGGAAGGGAGACGTAATCGGCCTCCGTTCTGAGCACAACCCTGTCGGGCGTGACAATTTCCAGTTGGAGCTTGCCCATTTATTTTCGCTCCGCACCCTGGCGCTTGTTGTATTTTTCAACAGCCATCTCGATCGCGCCCACCATGTAGAAGTCGTCCTCGGAAAGGTGGTCGTACTCGCCGTCGAGAATACCCTTGAACGCCTTGATGGTGTCTTCAAGTTTGACGTACTGGCCCGGCGTGCCCGTAAAGACTTCGGCCACGTGGAACGGCTGCGACAAAAAGCGTTGAATGCGCCGCGCCCGCGCGACGACGAGCTTGTCCTCGTCGGAAAGTTCGTCCATGCCCAGAATGGCGATGATGTCCTGCAGGTCTTTATATTTCTGCAGGATCTGCTGCACGCTCCGCGCAACCTGGTAGTGCTCCTCGCCGACCACCAGGGGGTCGAGAATGCGGGAGGTGGAATCCAGGGGGTCCACGGCCGGGTAGATGCCCAGCTCCGCGATGGCGCGGGAGAGAACCAGCGTGCCGTCAAGGTGCGAGAACGTCGTGGCCGGGGCCGGGTCCGTGAGGTCGTCGGCGGGGACGTACACGGCCTGCACCGAGGTGATGGAGCCCTTGGTGGTGGATGTGATGCGTTCTTCGAGCCCGCCGAGGTCCGTGCCAAGAGTTGGCTGGTATCCCACGGCCGAGGGCATACGCCCGAGCAACGCCGATACCTCGGAACCCGCCTGTGTGAACCGGAAAATGTTGTCGATGAACAGCAGCACGTCCTGGTTTTCCTCGTCGCGGAAATACTCCGCCACGGTCAGCCCGGTAAGGGCCACCCGCGCGCGCGCTCCCGGAGGTTCGTTCATCTGGCCGTAAACGAGGGCGGCCTTCTCCAGGATGCCCGCTTCCTTGAATTCGTTATACAGGTCGTTCCCTTCACGGGTACGTTCGCCCACCCCGGCAAACACGGAGAGGCCGCCGTGTTCCTTGGCGATGTTGTTGATCATCTCCATGAGGATGACGGTCTTGCCCACCCCGGCCCCGCCGAAGAGCCCCATCTTGCCGCCCTTGGGGAAGGGGACGAGCAGGTCGACGACCTTGATGCCGGTTTCCAGCAATTCGACGTTGGTGTTCTGCTCCGAGAAGGAGGGGGCTTCCCGGTGAATGGGAAGGTATTTGTCCGTTTTCACGAGCCCCAGTTCGTCCACGGGGCGGCCCACGACGTTCAGGATGCGGCCCAAGGCCGCCTTGCCCACGGGAGCCATGATGGGGTGCCCCGTATCCACGGCGTCCATGCCGCGGACGAGCCCTTCGGTAGCGTCCATGGCGATGGTGCGCACAACGTTGTCGCCCAGGTGCTGCGCGACTTCGCAGATAAGGTCGGGCGCGTCCGCGTTGTTCGGGTTTTTGATCTCCAGGGCGGTCAGGATGTTCGGCAAGTTGCCGTCCGGGAACTCCACGTCCACGACGGCGCCGATGACCTGGGAAATTTTGCCGATGTTTTGACTCATATCTCTGGCTCCCTCTTGGTAGAGCGGTTTCGCTTCAAAGCCTGCATCACGTGTGCCGCCCCTTTGCGGGGCCGGGGCGGCAGCCATGGCTGGGCGCGGGACGGCGCCCCGTTTTTCCGTCCGTCTGCCGCGTCCGCCGTTTATCCCTTAAGCGCTTCGACCCCGCCCACGATATCAATAAGCTCGTTGGTGATGACGGCCTGGCGGGTCTTGTTGAAAAGGCGCGTCAGGGACCGGATCAAATCGTCGCAGTTGCGGGTGGCGTTGTCCATGGCGGTCATCCGCGCGGCGTGCTCGCTGGTGGAGGTACTGAGCAGGCCGCGGTAAACGAGGGCCTTGACGATGCGCGGCAGCAGCACGTCCATGAGTGCCTGGCCCGCCGGCTCGAACGTGTACTCGGTCCGGCTTGCCGGAGCCTGCGCCTCTTGTTCCTGGGGTTCCACGGGCAGGATGCGCTGGGCCGTGGGCACCTGGCGCAGCAGGCTCACGAACTCGCTGTACACGACGTACACCTCGTCAAGCTCATGCGCGACGTACCCGCTGATAACCTCGATGCCGACCCGGTCGGCCAGGGTAAAATCGAAACCGCCCATGGCGCCCGCCATATCCCGCGTAATTGCATACGGCGTTTTGCGGATGGCGTCCCGGCCTTTTTTGCCCACGCAGAAGAAGGCAACCTCCTTGCCTTCGTCGCGTTTTTCGTTCGCCAGCCTGAGGGCGGCGGCAATGATGTTGATGTTGAAGGCTCCGGCGAGGCCCCGGTCGGACGTGACAAGGACTATGCCGATTTTTTTCACGTCTTCGTGGGGGCACAGGAGCGGGTGGACGAGTTCCATTTCGCTGGCCGCGAGGTTCCGGAGCAGGTCATGGAACCTGTCGGCGTATGCGCGTAACTTTTCCATCCGGGCCTGGGCGCCGCGCAGCTT
>JAJBSY010000029.1 GCA_020861205.1 Deltaproteobacteria bacterium
CTTCCTTGGTGATGATGACGTCATGCACATGGCTTTCACGCAAGCCGGCGGACGATATCTGAACGGCCTGGACGTTTTCGCGGAGAGCTTTGAGGTTGGCGGCCCCCACGTATCCCATGCCGGACCGCAACCCGCCGATGAGCTGGTAAAGACTGTCGCTGACAGGGCCCTTGAACGGCACGCGGCCGACGATGCCTTCCGGCACGAATTTTTTGCTCTTTTCCTGGAAATAGCGGTCGGAGCTGCCTTCCTTCATGGCGTCGATGGACCCCATGCCGCGATAGATTTTGTAGGTCCGTCCCTGGTACAGAATGGTTTCTCCCGGACTTTCCTCGCTGCCCGCGAAAAGGCTGCCGATCATGACGGAGTGCGCGCCCATGGCGAGGGATTTGACGATGTCGCCGGAATACTTGATGCCGCCGTCCGCGATGACGCAGCGGTCTTCCTCTCTGGCCGCGCGGGAAGCTTCGATAACGGCCGTCACCTGCGGGACGCCGATACCCGCCACGATCCGCGTGGTACAGATGGAGCCGGGGCCTATGCCCACCTTGACGGTGTCCGCGCCCGCTTCAAGAATGGCTTTCGCCCCTTCGTAGGTTGCGATGTTGCCCGCGACAAGCTGGCAATTGGGAAAAGCCGCCCGTACCTCGCGGATGCCGTTCAGCACGTTTTTCGAATGGCCGTGGGCCGAATCCAGCACCAGGAAGTCCACCCCCGCGTTGAGAAGCGCTTCCGCCCGCGGCAGGCAGTCCGCACCGATGCCGATGGCGCCGCCAACTCTCAGACGGCCGGACTCGTCTTTGCAGGAATCCGGATATTTCTTGATTTTTTCAATATCTTTCATGGTGATGAGCCCGGCGAGGCGTTTATTGTCGTCCACCACGAGAAGTTTTTCGATACGGTTGGCGTGCAGGTGCTCCTTGGCTTCTTCCAGCGTGGTGCCTACCGGAACGGTGATCAGGCGGCGGCTGGTCATGACCTCCTTGACCAGGGTCGTTTCGAGATCTTTCACGAAACGGACGTCCCGGTTGGTCAGGATACCGACCAGTTTGCTGCCGCGCACGACCGGCAGGCCGGACACACGGAATTCCCCCATGAGCTTGAGGGCGCCCGCCACGGTACTGTTGGGCGAGACGGTAATCGGGGACGTGATCATGCCGCTTTCGGATTTTTTTACTTTTTCGACCTCAAGCTTTTGCTGCTCGATGCTCATGTTCTTGTGAATGACCCCCACGCCACCGTTTCGAGCCATGGAGATGGCCATGTCGGATTCCGTCACGGTATCCATGGCGGCGGAGAGCAAGGGAATGTTGAGCTTGATGGAGGGAGTCAGATAGGTGCTGACCTCGATCTGGTCGGGCGTTACCTCTGAATAGGACGGCAAAAGAAGAATGTCGTCAAAGGTCAAGGCCTTGGGGAAAGAAATACTCATGGATGACTCCCTGGAAAGGTGGCTGATCCGCGTTGCCGCGCGCTTGGTATAATCGCTTATGCTAGCGCCGCATCCTTGTCTCTGTCAAGGATGCGGCGGTGGCGGTAATGCCTCAATTTGCTTGATGCTCGTCAGGCTCGTCCCGCGTAAAGCCCTGTAAATGGAAGTCACTACACGGTGGCGGCGATACATTTTACGTGGAGCAGTTCGCCCCGCATTTTTCAATTTCGGCCAATCAGTGCCGTTGATGCGGCGTTTTCCGCCGGGTTAAAAAGCGCCCCATGCCGGGGCATGGGGCGCTCGCTTACTGCATCTCCTTGAGCATACGGTCAAGGCAAAGCTTGGCGTTGGCGGCAACGACCGGGTCCACCGTGACGATACAGGAGGGCCAGGCGGGATTGCCGGGATCCGCTATGGATTCCAGCGCCATCTGAAGATTGAGCGGCTTGGTGCGGTCCATGTGGGAACATTCGCTTTCCAGAAGCGGGACGATTTTCAAGGTGTCCTTGTATTGTTCCATCAACCGCTCGACAAGGTTTATTTCCGTGCCGATGACGATGGTATCCCCTTTCTTGGCGGCCTCCACATACTTGATGATGTAGGAAGTCGAACCGGCGGCATCCGCCTTGGCGACCACGGCGGGAGAGGATTCGGGATGCACGACCACGCGGCAGCCCGGGTTTTCCTTCCGGCGGCTTTCAACTTGCCGCACGTTGAACCGGGCGTGGATGGCGCAACAACCGGGCCACAGGAGCAAACGCGCGTTGTTGACAGCATCCATATCCATTTCCGCGCCGTTTTTGCGGATGGTAAGCAGATGGCGTTCGCTTTCCGGAATGCCGAGAAGGTCCGCCGTGTTCCAACCCAGGTTTTTATCGGGCAGGAAAAGGACCGCGTCGCCTTGCCCTAAAGCCCACCGCATCATTTTTTCGGCGTTCGCCGATGTGCAGACGGCTCCGCCGAATTTACCGGCAACGCCCTTAACGGCGACGGAGGAGTTGACATAGGTAAGAGGGATGACCTTGCGGTGACGGTTGCATTTTTCAAGCACCGTTTCGACGTAGTCGGCCGGGGCCATCTGCGCCATAACGCAGTTGGCGCTCATTTCGGGAAGATACACCTTTTGACCCGGCCGGGCCAGCAGGGCCGCGGATTCCGCCATGAAGTAAACGCCGCAGAACACGATGTTCTCGGATTCTATATCCTCGACCTTGCGGGCGAGTTCCAGGGAATCTCCCCGAATATCCACGTGCTTGATGACGCTGTCGTCCTGGTAGTGGTGCCCGAGGATGGTAACCCGGGAACCCAGTTGGCGGCGCAGTTCTTCGATACGCGCGGCGATGACGGCCGGATCAAGATTGGGGAGCATGGCAGTTCCTTTTCGCGATGCGCATACTGCAATCGGCCACCGGAGCCGAGTGCGTCAAACGTCCCACGGAAATATACGTCAAGCCGGCCCTGCCGGCTTCAGCGAGGGGGCCGATATTCTCGCGGGAGACGCCGCCGCTTACCTCCGTGGCGATATGTTTGGGCACGAGGGGCAGTACCTTTGTGATCTGGGCCGGGGTCATGTTGTCGAACATGATCCAGTCCACGTCGCAGGCGACGGCTTCGCGAACTTCCGCCTCGTTCCTGCACTCCACCTCGATGGGAGGGCAGGGCGCATAGGCTTCGCGCAGCTTGTTCACGGCCCGGGTGATGGATCCGGCCATGTCGTTGTGATTGTCCTTGAGCATAAGGACTTCGGCGAGGTTTTTGCGGTGATTTTTCGCCCCGCCCATGAGAACCGCGTATTTTTCCGGGTAACGCAGACCGGGGAGCGTTTTGCGGGTATCGAGAAGCGTGATGCCCGTGCCCTCGAGCATCGCGACATACTCGGCCGTCAGGGTCGCGACGCCGGAGAGATGGCACAGGAAGTTCAGGATGATCCGTTCCGCTTTCAAAATACGCCGCGCGCCGCCGTGGATGGTCACCAGGCGGGTTCCGCTGACGACCTTGTCACCGTCCCGGGCATGGTATTCCCAGGTGCAGGCGACGCTTTCCTTTTCGGGCAGCGCTTCCTGCAGGATTATGGGGATGAGGGGCAAACCCGCTACAACGAGATCCTGCTTGGCGATTATTTCCGCGTCAAGCGTTTCTTCCGCGGAAAAGACGGCGTTGGAGGTCAGGTCCGGGCCGTCTTCCCGGAGGGCAAGGGCGATGGCGTCATACAGGTAACGGCGGGGGGGGCCGTCAAAAAAACTCTCAAAAGGATCGGACGTGTCGCTGGATTCGGTTGGCATAGTCTTGTAAGTCTTGAAAGAAGGTGATAGACACAGGGGCCACAGCCGAAAGACGCATTTTGTCCTCCTTTATGTAGGTTGCTTGCGGGGTTTCGTCAAGGCGCCGGGCGTTATCGTGATCCGTGTCGTGCTTGGCGACGCGCGTTCCGAAAATCTTTTTCAGGTGTTCTATGTCGGAAAACAGTTCCCCCGAACCGCCGCGCGAAGAAAGAGCTGTTCCGGCGATCCTGCCGGACGGCTCTTCGCAACCCGACGTCGAAACCGTTCCGCAGGTCGAGCCGGATTCCATAGACCATCTTCTCGAAGGCCTCGATTATTCCCACCCCGCGGATATCGCGCATCTTCTGGAAACCCTTCCCCTGCGGACCCAGGTGGAGCTGTTGCTCGCCATCGATCCCGACGTCGCCGCCGAAGCGCTGACGGAACTTGACGAACACGCCCGAGTGGAAATTCTGGAAAGCATGTCGCCGGAAGTGGGCGGTGAATTTCTGGCTTCCATGTCTCCTGCCGATGCCGCCGACGTGCTGGACGAGCTTGACGAAGACCACAGGGATGAAATTTTAAGCAGCCTGGACACGGATGACGCGGCTGAAATCCGGACCCTGATGGCCTATGACCCGGAGACGGCCGGCGGCGTCATGAACACCGAGGTTTTCGCCCTGGAACAGCGCCTGACCGTGGACCAGGCCATAGC
>JAJBSY010000244.1 GCA_020861205.1 Deltaproteobacteria bacterium
GTTATTTTTTGCCTCTTCAGCCGCCCGCGCCAATGCCCCAAAAGGCGGAACGCCATGAATGAACCGTTTGCCGGAAGCCATCCGCCCGCGACAATCACCGTTGTGCTCGAGCCCGAGGGTGGTATGCGGGAAATGCCGCGACCCAAGACCGTGGCGCAATTGTGCGACCGCCTAGACGTACGCCAGGGGTCGGCGCTCGTCATCCGCGACGGCGAGCTGCTTACCCCGGACCGGCGCATTGAAACCGGCGACACGATCATTGTCCGTTCGGTCGTTTCGCGGGGCTGAGAGGCGCTGACCGGAAAGAAGATGCCGCGAAAGGCGCTTAACGCGCCGGAAATTGCGGCTGCCGCGCGTCCGTTGCCGGATTTTCTTGCGAAATATCGGTATGCTGTTGTATATATAACCTGGCTGCAACGGCTCACGAACCGTAACGGAACATTCGCGGAGAAACCGCCGGGCCGCCGTGCGGAACAATCGTTTGCCCGGCCGCGCCGGGCGACAAAGGCGGGGCGTCATGCTTCATTCCTCCGACATCGGTACCGAACCTGTTTCCGCTGACGAAAACAGGCACCGTCTTGTGCTGGAAGAGCGCATCCGCGAAAAAATTTCCGATTACGCCTATTACAAGTTCACGGTCCGGCAGACCCGGGCGCTCAATATCTTTTTCGACCTCGCCCAGGAATACGAGGACATCTGCTATCTCTATCAGCTGCCCGTGCAGGTGCTGCAATTCTTTTTCAGCCTCAAGGCGGAACTTTACGCGCGCGACGATTCCGGCACCTTTGTGGTGCAAACCCCCAAAATAGGGCCTCCGGTGACTCTTCCGACCTTGGCGGAACTCGCCCTGGGACCGCGTCCGTCATTGCCGGCTTCCGATGATTCCCAGGACGTGCCGTCGACCTGGTGGTTCTTCCCGGTCAAGGGCAGGCCCGGTACCCGGGCGGGCCGGGACGCGGAAGGCCGCATGGACCCGGACAACCACCCGTACCGGCGTGAAGAGCGGGAAATCCTTGCCATTCTCGCCATTTTGCCGCAAACGCCGCTTACCGGGCATGAAAAACTTTTCTATGAAAAGTTCGCCAACCGCCTGGGCTTCTGCCTGCACAACCGTATATTGGCTTTGAAAAACCTGGAGCATATCGAGTTCGTCCGGACCCTCGTCCATGACATCGGGCATAACGTCATCGTGCCCAACCTGCATTTCAAGCTGCTCATGCGGCAGATGGCGGACAAGATCGCCGCCCTGCGGCAGCTTTCCGATACCATCGTCTGCCCGCGCGAGGAGGAAATAGCTTCCCTGCACACCCTCTGCGACCGGATCGAGGCGCATTACGAGGAGATAAGCAAGCACTTCCACCAGAGCAGTTTCTTCCTGGAAACACTTCTCCGCCAAAGCCACTTCGACCAGGGACGGTACGTGCTGCAACGCACGGTCTTCAATTTGGTCTCCCGGGTCGTCGCCCCGCAGCTCGAGCGCTATCAGCTCCGATTCCAGGAGCGCGACATCGCGGTTGAAGAAGACTACGACCGTGATACGGACCGGCTCGTGGTCAACGGCGACGTCGGGTTGTTAAGCCAGGTTGTGGCGAACTTCTTCTCCAACGCCGTCAAATATACGCGGCCGAACCCCGGCGGGGAGGGGCTCAGGGTGCGTTGTTCGGTCCATGCCGTCACCGACGCCTTCGGCGAGGGCAATGACGGGGTCAGGATCGAGATTCTCTCGACCGGCGAGCCCATCCCCGAAGATGAAGCGCGCCAGCTTTTTTCGGAAAACTTCCGGGCTTCCAATACCGACAACGAACACGGAACCGGGCACGGCCTCTATTTTTCCAACCTCATCGTGAAGCAGCACGGCGGCGAGTGCGGCTACACCCACACCGAGGAAGGTAATACCTTCTCCCTCGCGCTGCCGCTGCATCACCCGGAGCTGGACGGGCAGGTCCCTTGAATAGCGGTTCCACCTCCATCGAACGGCTTCGGAAACCGGCTGTGGACCATCCGCTTTGACCGCCGGTATCGGTCGCCTCCTTGGCGCGAAGATCGTGCGGGCCTGATTCGGTCGTTACCGAACGGGGAGGCGGTCCGCAGCCGCTTACGCCGTAACGGCCCACAAGGTCGGTAGCGCCTCAATTTGATCGGACAAGGAAGGCGAAAATTCCGCACGGAGCGAAGTGTATCAAGACATACATACGCTTCGCGCGGGAAGAGCCTGGCGAAGTGTCAAGCAAATTGGAGACTACCCCGGATTCGCGCGCGCGTTGCGTTGCCCATGACATTGGGATATTCCTACGGATTGTGGGAACCGCTTCCCGGCGGCCCGCGAAAAACCCGTTCGATCCTACCGTCGGATTTCCGCGAGTTTCTTATGGCCGTTGACGAAACACCGAAAAAAACCGGACCGTTCCGGGCGTTCCGGATCAAGGGGCTGACCCTGACCGGCCCGGCCGCGACCGGCTTGGTGTATGCCGTCGGCCTCCTGCTCTGCGCGGTCGTCGTCGCCGGGCTGGGCACCCTTGCCGCCCGTGAAAGCGCGGACGAACTGCGTGAGCGGCAACTGCCCTTCCTGGAAACCGCCCTTTCCCTGGAACGGTACGTCTACGAAACGGTCTTCCACGTCAGCATGTTCGGCATATCCGGGGACATGGCAAGTTACTCGGGCGCCCGCACCCTGTTCCCCTCCATCCGGATCGCTGCCGACCGGCTCGCGGACCAGGCGCTGAACGTTCCGGAATGGCTCGCGCTTGCCCGCGACATGGAAACCCTGCGCGACTTGGCCGAGCAACTCAACATGGTGGTTGAAAAGAAACGCACCCTCAACGACGAGCTGGCAACGGAACAGGCAACGCTAAGGAAAACCGCCGACGACATGGCGGAAATCCTGCTCGACCTGCAGGCCAGGGTCGCATCCGCCAACGTCGGCAAAGGGCGGGACATCAACCTGGACGAAAAAGCGCACCTGCTCGTCCTGAACGGGTTCTCCCTGGCCGTGGCGGAAGTCGCCGGACGGGTGCTCGCGGCCGGCGTCGCGAAAAGCGCGGACGATCTGGCCAAGGCCCAGGCTTACTTTACCGTTCGGTGGGACGAGGCGCGCAAGGCCTGTGTCGCCGCGGCCGCCCTGGACCCTCCGGAAGGCCCGAGCGCCGGCCGGTCCGCCGCCAACCCGGTGGACGACATGGAGCGACTCGCGGCGGCCTTCGGGGATACGCTGAGCACCATCCGGTTCAACCTGGAGGAATCCGCCCGCGTGACGGAGGACAGAACCGCCGTAACGGGTCGTCTGACGGCGCTGACCAGGGGTATCGTCGCGACCGTGCGCTCGGATATGGCCGCCGCCGCTGACCGGACGGATACGGCCCTGCGCGGCGCCTGCGCCACCCTGCTCGCCTGCGCGCTGCTGGCCTGCATTCTGGGCGCCGGCGTCGCGGTCGCCCTTGCGCGGTCACGCCGGCCTTGACGGACTCGCCCGGCTCGGGGCGAGCCTATCGGGACATGCATACGCTCGCGCGGGACGAGCCCGCACGCATCTAAAAAAATGCGGCGCTCCCGGCCCGCTTCCCCGCGTGACAAGCCCTCCCTCTTTGGGCAAAAAGAAGGAATGGACAGCGCTCCGCGCGCGTGGTACCGCGTCTGGCGGAATCAGGCTCCCGGCAGGCCGAAGGGCGCATCCCGGTTCCCGGATGCGCGCGCAATTGTCTTGAGCTGTCAAAGGATCACAATGGGCGTCATATTCCCGGAAGAAACAAAAGTCGTCCGCGCGGTGCGGCGGTTCTGCCTGGATTGCCAGGGAGGGCAGACGAGCCTTGTGCGGGAGTGCGCGGAGGAAGACTGCCCGCTGCACCCCTGGCGGCTGCCCGATGCCGCGCCTTACGACGAAGCGCACGGCCGGGTGCTGCGCGCCGTGCGGCGGCATTGCCTCAATTGCGCCGGGGACAGAAAGGAGGCCCGCTCCTGCGACGCGGAAGACTCCTGTCCCTTGTGGGCATACCGCTTCGGCGTCCACCCCGTCACGTACAAACGGGTCAGTCTGCGGGTCCGCGCGCCCAAGGATCTTTTTTTGCCGGGCTTTGAAGCCAGGAAATGAGGGCGCCCGGCCGGAAGGAGCCGGATGGCCCGAACCGCGGTTCGGCCTGCGGGCTTCCGGCTCCGGCCGGATACGTCATAACCGGCGGACGCCCCGGATGACGACGGGGTCGCGCGGCACATCGTCATATCCCAACCTGCTGGCGGTTTCCAGATTTTCGATGGCGTCCACCACGTCCATGCCCTCCGTTACCATGCCGAAAACGCAATAGCCGTAACCACAGGCCGAAGCGGATTTATAGTTGATGCTGCCGTTGTCCGCGGTAGTGATGAACAACTGGGTCGGGGCGCTGTGCGGAGCGTTGGAGCGCGCC
>JAJBSY010000058.1 GCA_020861205.1 Deltaproteobacteria bacterium
ATGTTTCATATTCTAAATAGATTTAGCATCCACGTAAACAGAAAAATGCCAACAATATTTGGCATGAAAACGGAGTTCTCTTTGCAATTCGGCGCTCTGCTCAAAGCGCTCCGCCAAGAACGAAAAATTTCCCAGCAGAAACTCGCGGAGGCTGCCGGAGTCGAGCGGAACTACGTTTATTACCTGGAACGAGGGGATTCGGAGCCGACGCTCGGCGTTTTGATGGGCCTGGCGTATGGTTTGGGGATGTCGTTCAAGGAGTTCGCCGCGCTGATCGAAGCGCTGCCGGATGCGCAGACCAATCGAAAATAAGGATGCACTCACAGCGGCAGGGTGATCGTCGCCTCAAGGCCCGGTTCGCCGTGTTCCGGGTTTGCCAGGCGGATGTCCCCACCGTGGAGGGATAGCACTTCCGCCACAAAGGGCAGCCCGAGTCCGGTGCTTTTTTTGCCGGTATCCGGGCGGCTGAGGGAAAAGAACTTGTCAAAGGCCTTGGCAAAGGCGAATTCCGGCATCCCGCACCCCCTGTCCCGGACCGTTATGGCTACGGCCTCGCCGGAGGTTGCGGCGGTAACGGTGATGACGGAACCGGGCGGGGAAAAATCGACGGCGTTGGACACGAGATTGCCCACGGCCTGGCGGAGCAGGAGTTCGTCCCCTTCCAGGACGAGGGAACCCGGAACGTCCAGTTCCAGGCGGATGCCTTTGGCGGCCAGCTGGGTCTGAAAGCTGTCGGCGAGCGCCTGGAAAAAGGCGTCGGCGCGAAATTTCGTCTTGTTGACGGCCCGGACGTTTTCCAGGCGGGAGAGCTGGAGCATCCTGTCCACCAGGCTGTGCAGCCGGTCCGCCTCGGCATCGATATTGTTCAGGAACTTGACGCCGTTTTCGCCCGTGACGTGGTCGCGCAGAATCTCACCCGCCCCCTTGATGCCCGTGAGCGGGCTTTTCAGTTCGTGCGTCAGGGCGCGGACGTAATCTTCTATGTAGTTCTTGCCCTCGAGCTTGGCTTGCATTTCTTCCAGGGCCGCGCCGAGGTCGCCCATCTCCGACGCGCCCAGGGCGGGAAGCGGCGTTTTCTCCCCCCGGCGGACGGCCCTGGCGTACCCGGCCAGGCGTTGCAGCGGGCGGGTTATCCAGAAGGACAACCCCACGGAGAGCGCGATGGCCGCGAACGCGATGAGCAGGAGGCTGAAAAGGAAGCGTTTCTGCGCGATGGCGATGAGAAAGGAAATGCTGTTCGTCGGCTTGCCCACGGAAACCACGCCCACGGTCCGGCCGTTCTTCAGGATGGGCGCGGCTACGAAAATGACCTGGGAGGAGGGATCGTCCGGGACCGTGCGGGTGGAGCGCGCGCCGTATTCGCCCCTGAGCGTCAGGTAAACGTCCCGCCATTGGGAGAAATCCTCGCCCGGCCGCGCGATCCCGGTCGAATCGTACAGGAGGACGCCTTGCGCGTCCGTAACGTAGACGCGGAGCGAAACGGCGCGTTTGACGATGGTGTAGATGCGCGCGGTGAATCGACGCTCCTTCACGGCCTCCATGGTCGCGCCGATGGTCTCAACCGGCAGGCGCCCCTCGGTGATCTGCTCGGACAGCATGGCCGCGAGTATCTCCGCCGTTTCCACCGTGGACTCTTCGACCGCCTCCAGGTAGCGCGGCCGCACGTCGTTGATGATGAGCCAGATGATGCCGGAGAAAGAAGCCGCCATCAGCAGGGCGAGCGTCAGGATGATGCGCAGGCGCAGGCTCATGAATCGTCCCGGAGAGCGTAGCCCGTGCCGCGATGGGTGAGAATGAGGTCCGCGGGCGCCCCTATATCCCGGAACTTGGCGCGCAGGGATTTCACATGGGCGTCCACGGTCCGGTCAAGGCTGGGGCTGTCGCCGCCCCAGACGGCGTCCATGATGGCCTCGCGCGAGAAGACATACCCCGGGCGCGCCGCGAGAAGCGCCAGGAGCTTGAACTCGTAGCGGGTGAGGTCCAGCTTCCGGCCGCCATACAGGGCCTGGAGTTTTTCCGCCTCGATGCGCAGGCCTTCCGCCGGGGCGGCCGTCCCGCCTCCCGGCACGGTCCCGGCGGCGGACCGGCGCAGCACGCTTTTGATCCTGGCCGCCAGTTCGCGCGGCGAAAAGGGCTTTGTCACGTAATCGTCCGCGCCGATCTCCAGCCCCACGATCTTGTCGATCTCCTCGTCGCGGGCCGTGAGGAAAATCACCGGGACCTGCGAAAAGGCGCGGATGGCCTTGCACAGCTCGAACCCGCCGATGTCCGGCAAGCCCACGTCCAGGACCACCAGGTCGCAGCCTTCCGCCTTGAGGCGCTCAAGCCCGTCCAGGCCGCGTTCGTACCGGACGGCGGCGTGCCCTTCCCGTTCGATGCTGTGCACCACGGTGTCCGCGATGGATTGCTCGTCCTCGATGACAAGAATGGTTTTCATGCCCCGTCCTTTACCGATGCAATGCCCGGTGCCTCTCCGGAATTCCTGCCATGGCCAGAACCACGCGCGGATCCGAAGCCGGGGGTCAAAAGGTCGTCAACCGACCGGCGGCCGAAGGGCCTTGCCCTCTGCGGCCGCCGGAGAGAGTAGCGCTTAGGCCGTTCCGGCAGACCGGGTTTGCGGCAACTTCCGGGTCGCGAACATCAGCGCGCCCATCATGACCAGCACCAGGCCCGTCCCCATGAGCAGGGAAAAATCTTCCATGCGCAGGAGGGAGAAAAGCACCGCGTACAGGCCGGTGAGGAGCCCGCCCATGAGAATCCCCTTGCGGCCGCTTTGCAGAACGGCGCCCACGTACCAGGCGTTCATGGCCACGGTCACGGCGCTCGCGGCCACGAAGGCCGTGCCGAAACTGACGTGCTCCGCAAGGGACAGCAATACCAGATAGAACAGGGACATGGAAAGTCCCACCATGCCGTACTGGACCAGGTGCATCCGCTGGCGGCTGACCATCTCGAAGGCGAAGAGCGCCACGAAGGTGACGGCGATGAACAGGATGCCGTAATCCACGGACCGGCGGACCATGCGGTAGAGCGTGACCGGCTCGTGCAGGTTGACCCCGGCGCTGAAAGCGGTGATGGCGCTCGCGTCGGCACTGTTCTTGAGCGAGTATTCCGGGCCGCCGAGGTCCGCGATCTGCGGGTAGGTGCGGGTGAGGTTGGAAATGGACCATTTGGCGGAAAAACCCCGGTCGGAGATGGAACGCTCCACGGGCAGGAGGTTGCCCTGGAAGCTGGGAGAAGGCCAGCTGCCGTTCATGGTGATGGTGGTGTTTTCTCCCACCGGGGTGAAATAGATGCCGCCGCTGCCGCGTATGCGCAACTTGAGGGAGAAGTCGCGTTTCGTTCCGGCGTCGGCGGAACCGAGCGGGACCTGGGTATGGAACCCGGAGCCCAGAAGGTAGCCGGCGTCGGTGCCCGGCTTGTAGGCGGGCAAGGTAGCCGTTCCCCAACGGGCCGGGGCCGCTTCCGAAATGGTCTTGAGGTCGGTTATGCCGACGCTCATCCAGGTTTTGTCCCAGTGGACCTCTTGCAGGTTGGAGGGGAAGTCGTCCGGGCCGGGCAGGGTGAAGGTGCCGGCGACGTCCACGGGGGCGTTGTACAAGGCCTGCCGGTAGATGCCACGGTACCGGACTTCCGGGTTCATCTCGGTCGCGAAGGAAAGGTCGGAGGGCAGGACGACCTTGTGCCGGAGATAGTAATCCCGGGTAACCACCTCTTGGGTCTGGTCCTTTCCCTCGACCTTGACCGTGACCATCTCTTTGCGGTCCTTCCATATCCGGTAGGGAATGATCAGGGCGGGGCCGCTGACGGTCTGGGTTTTTCCCCAATTGCTCGTGATGTTGGCCGTGGCTTCCTGGTAAAGATACATGCGGTCGTAAACCACGTCCCGGACGAAGCCCAGCGGGATGAGCAGAAACAGGGTAAGCGCGCCGACGAACAGGCAGCGGGCGAGCGGGCCGGAAAAGCGTTGCCCGAGGTTGAACGAGGGCAGACGGCCGTGAAGGGGGTTGCGCGGGACAAAAGCCGGATCGGCCGCCGGGCTGTACTCCGGGGAAGCGGGAGCGCCGTCGCCGGCGCGGTGGGAATCGGTCATGGGAGTCTCCTTGTGATGGTCTGTCGGAAAAGCCTTCTTGAGGAGACCGTACGCGGACAATGCGAAGCCTGTATGCGGCCCGCGAGCGTTTTTTGTGAAATTTGCGTGAAGCGGCTGATGGGAAGGCCGCCGCGAAGAGGGTCAAGTTTTCGCGGCGGCCGTGGAATCCCCCCCGAAGAGGGCGCCCCCGGAACGCGGGCACGTGTCTTATGGTGGGAGCCCGCACACCCCCGGCATGGGGGAGGGGGCCGCCTGCCGGTGAAGGGTGGAACCGGGAGGATCGGCGGCCGACCGCGGGGG
>JAJBSY010000416.1 GCA_020861205.1 Deltaproteobacteria bacterium
GCCCAACAACGCCTTCACGCTGAAAACTCCGAAGGGTTATGTGCCGGCGGACAAAGAACGGTACGCGGAATTTCTCGTCATGGCGGAAGATACGTTGGGAGAGATTGACATGACGCTCCTCGCCGCCTACATCCCCGAAGATATCGACGCGCGCCGCGCTCTTGATCCCTCGACCACGATGGACAAGTACATCCTGGTGACGAGCTTCGACCCCTTCGAGGGGGAGGTCTTAAGCAGGAAAGACTTCGCGAAGACCAAAGCCGACATTCGGGAAAATCCCGATATGCTGATGCGGGCTCCCGTTCCCGGCACCGCCGAATATCCCCGCCGGATCGGCCTTCCGTACATGAAAGGGAACGCCGTCTATTACGGGTTTCTAACGCGGAACAACGCGGGCCGGGACGTCCTTGGCGCAGGAGCCTTTGTCCATACGGGAACGACCGCCATCCAAGTGTATCTCTATGAATTGATGACCAGCCCGGACGACATCCAGAACCTGATGACGGAGGCCGTGACCGTCGTCCCGGAAATGGGTTTCCCCCCTCCGGAAGAACGCGACGGCAAGCCGTTCATCCTGGCCGGGACGGGGGTGGCTCTCTTCGCCTTCTTGCTGGGAATCTTCTTCGTGTTTCGATCGCGCAAGGCCGGGTGACGCGGTCCCGGTCACCCTTCCCGGGGTACGAACGCGACGGCCAAAACCACGATGGCCGCCGAAAGGCCGATGCCGAGATAAAATCCCCACGGAATGCCCCAGCCGACCATGACGGCACTGAACGTCACGGGCGCGACCGTCTGCCCGAGCCGCAGCAACATGCCGTTTACGGACATGACCGAAGCCCGCTGGGCCGGGCTTGCGGCAATGAGAAGCTGGGCCTGGACGTTGGGCGTAATCAGCCCCTGGCCCATCCCGTAAACCAGGGTGGGAGCGATGGCCCACCACAGCCCCGGGACGTTGACCATGGCGGCGAGGCTTGCCACGTACAGGATCTGGCTGAACAGGAGCAGGCCGCGCGGGGTGAACCGCCCGTAGAGCCGGCCGAGCTGGGAAGCGGTAAGCGCCGCCCCGATTGAGGAAAAGGCCATGACCAGACCGATGGCCGCCGGGCTGGCGAAAAAATAGGCGTCCGCCAGGACCGGGAAACTGGTGATCATGGGACCGTAGAGCAGTACGAAGGTCAGCCCGGTTATGCCCAACAGCCCGACGATGCGGCGCGTTTGAAAGATGCGGCCCACCTCCGCGAAATAGTGGCGGAGCGTTCCGGCCGTGCCGGGGTTGGCCAGCCGCGTTGTCAGCGCCACCCAGAACACGGGCAGGGCGAGCAGCGGCAGCAGGAAGGGATAGCGCCAGTCAAGGACGGCCAGCGCCCCGCCGAGGGAGGGATATATGGCCGTACCCACGTTCAGGATCGTGATATTGTACCCGATCAGGGACGACATGGTTCTTCCGGACCAGGTATCCGCGATGATCGTGGTATTGAGCACCCCGAGAGGCGCCGCACCCACTCCCTGGAAAAACCGGAACAGGAGCAGGGTCTCGAAACTGTCGGCAAAAGCGCAGGCGGCGCCGGCAAAGCAGAAAAGGAAAAGGGACGGCACCAGCACCGCCCGACGGCCGAACCTGTCCGCGAGAAGGCCCGCGAAGAGCGTGAACACCACGCCGGGGAGCGTGAACACCGTTATCACCAGGCTGGCCGAGGCCAGGCTTATCCCGAAAATTTTGGACAGGGCGGGCACCATGGGCATGATGCTGGACACGCCCAAAACCATGCTGGTGGTGGCCCCGAAGGCGAGGAAGAGAACGCGCCGCCCGTGTGCCGGGGAAAGAGGCGCCGGTGTGTCCGCGGTCATGACGGACCCATACCCTCGGGCCCGCTCCTTGTCAAAGGAACATGCGCGATAAAAGCCCGCTTTCCGCGGGCCGTTCCCCTCACGCTCCCCCTATTCCATCCAGACCAGCCCCATCTGGCGGCCCGTATCCCCGCGCCTGTGCGAGAAGAAAAGGGAATTGAGCGAATAGGTGCACAGGTCGACGCTGTAAATATTCCGCGCTTGCAGCCCCGCCTCGCCGAGCTGGTGGCGCGTCAGGGACCAGAGATCCACGCATCGGGTCGAGGGGTTGTACCACGGGGCGTAGGCGGCCGGCCATTCGCGGTTGAAATTGACGAACTCCGCGAACCCCAGGCTTGGGCCGCGCACCGCGCAGACGTCCGCCGGATCGAGCCCGTGATCCAGGCAGAAGGTCTCCACCGCCGTCTGGATGAAGCGTATGACGTTGCCGCGCCACCCGACATGGATGGCGGCCACATGACCTGCGGGATGGGCCAAAAAAATGGCCTGGCAATCGGCGGTCTTGATGCACAAGGCGTGGTTTTTGCGGGCCGTCGCGTGACCGTCCGCATCCAGGGCCGGCGTTCCGTCCGGGGGCGTCGGCCCGGGATCCTTGACGAACGTATCGCCGTGCACCTGGTTCAGTTCGGTCCACGCTTCGATACCCAGGCTGTCGAAAAGCGACTTCCTGCCCGCGATGGCGGCGTTCCGCTCTTCCCCCTCGAGTCTCGAGAGGGAAAAGTTGCCGGCATGGCGGGTGGTGAACACGCACCGGACGCGGGGCATGTTCGGAAACGCGAACGGAATGCGCCCGGCATGAACAGCCGCTATAGCCACGTAAGCCCCTCCTCTGTCGCAATGGCGTGCATGGGTGCGTCCCATTCATCCGCCGGAAGACTTTCCACGATCTGGAACGCGTAGGCAAGGCCGATGCGGACCGTATCCTGCATCGATTTTCTGGCGAACAGCCTGTCGTAATACCCGCCGCCGGTTCCGAGCCGGTGCCCTTCCCTGTCGAAGGCGAGCCCCGGCACGATGATGATTCCCGGAATCCATTCCCCTTCCGGCGCCGCGGGGCAGGTCTCGGGGATGGGCTCGGGGATGCCGAATCGGTTTTTTACCAGCGCCTGCCCGCCAAGGCAAGGAAGAAGCCGCATCTCTCCTGGGGAGGCCGGGGCGATACACGGCAGGTAGACCTCCTTGCCCGTGGCCCAGGCTTCTTCAAGCAAAAGCGCGGTATCCGTCTCCTGGTTCACGGCCGCGTACAGTCCCACGGACGAGGCGGCAAGCCATTCCGCGGCCTCGAGCACATGGCGCTGCGCCGCGAGGGAGCGCTCAAGCACTTCCTTGTCGGTCAGGGTATGGCGCTGCTCGCGCAAGATTTTGCGCAAGGCTGGCTTATCCGGCATCATATATCGCTCCTTCCCCTAGACATTACGGGGATTTTCGCGTCCTGCCAAGAACGAACCGCCGCCGGCAACGGGTCCTCAATAGCGTGGGCGGAGGTTACCGAACCCAATCCCTGGCGGTAAACACGAGCACATGGCCGCCCTGGCTCAGCCTCAGCCTGTCGTCCTCGAGGTCTACTTTCACACCCGCCGCGAGCATGGCGGCAAACATGGTTTCAAATCGGTTCAGGGTATCATCCGGGCAGAGCATTTTCGTGGTGGCCATCTGGCCGACTGTCAACACCCCGTTCTCCAGCGTGCCCAGGCCGGTGTACCGGTTGCAAATCCGGCCGGAAACACGGAACCCCTCGTTGAACTCGATATCCGGCGGGTTCATGGCCGGGAACGGATCGCCATCCACGGTCGCCAGCACAAAACGGCGATGGAGCAGATCGGCCTGGGCCGGAGCCTTGGCGTTCGCGCAGGCAACGGCAAGAACGGTCAGGAGTACGGCTGAACAAAGCAGAGCGAGACGGGTCATACTATCCTCTCGGGTAAAATATCGGGCGGCGTTCGCACCCTGTTTCCCGCCTTTGGCAGGGATTTGCCTACGCGGGATGAATCTCCCTTACGTCATAGCTGTTTTTGACGAAGCCAGTCCAGTATTGTTTGCATTTTCCCGCTTCTTGCATTCTTATACCGTTGCGGTACAGTCAACCGGTATGACGATCCCCAGCCGTTCCCGCCGGATCGTTCACGCAACCTAACGGTTTTGTTTTTAAGGATACCTTGATGAGCACGGATCTGCTTCTCGGTCTTGACGTGGGATCGACCACGGTCAAGACCGTCGTTCTCGATACTGACGGCGCCATTCTCTTTTCCCGCTACGCGCGGCACAACTCCGAAGTTCATGCTACCGTGTCAGCCCTGTTGGCCGAGGTCAACGAGCGTTTCACGGATGCCTCCTGGCGCATGTCCGTGGCCGGATCCGGGGCCATCACCCTCGCGGAAAGGCTGGGGATATCCTTCGTCCAGGAAGTCATCGCCTCAAGCCTGAGCATCAGGACCAGGCTCCCCGAGGCGGACGTGGCCATCGAACTGGGTGGGGAAGACGCGAAACTGACCTTTTTCAAAGGCGGCCTCGACCAGCGGATGAAT
>JAJBSY010000021.1 GCA_020861205.1 Deltaproteobacteria bacterium
ATCAGGAACTTGGCGGCCGCCGGCACCGGGAACCCGGCTGCCTCGCCCATTTTCTGCGGGGGCTGGGCGACGGTGTCCACCCGGCGGGCGCCGTGCTCGTCCCACATGGCGGCCGCGAGCCGGTCCCGGAACTCGTCGGGCACCAGGTAGCCGCCTTCTTTCTGCAACTGCTTGACCATGGCGTCATACACGCTTTCATGGATGATCAGGTTGCCGTCGGCGGAGCAGCCGGAACCGAAGTCCGAGGTTTTGCTCATGCGGGTGTTGGCGGCGGCTTCCTCCACGTTGGTGGTTTCGTCGAAGATCATGGTGGAGTTGCCGGCCCCGGAACCGAAGGCCGGGGTCCCGGAGGAATAAGCCGCTTTCACCATCGCCGGGCCGCCGGTCGCCATGACCAGGTCCGCCATGTTCATGAGCCTGTTGACCTGGGGCAGGTTGGGGTTGGGCAGGCAAAGCAGGATGTCCTCGGGTTCGCCGATGGATTTAAGGGCCGCGCGCATGATGTTCACCACTTCGGCGGTTGTCTTCCTGGTCCGGGGGTGCGGGGAGAAGATGACCGTGTCGCGCGCCTTGACCGCGTATATGGAGGTCACGATGGGGGTCAGTTCCGGGTTGGTCATGGGGATGAGCGACGCGATGACGCCCGCCGGCTTGGCATACTGCGCAAGCCCCTTTTCCGGCTTGTAGTCGATCATGCCCACGGATTTCTGGCGAAGCGCGTCCCGCATGACGCCGATAATTTTATGGCGTTTGCCGATGCGGCCTTTCCAGTCGCCGACGCCGCTTTCCTCCACGCCCATCTTGCCCAGTTTGTCAAAGGTCTGGGCGTTCCCGGCGGCCCAGGCCACGCACTGCGCCATGCGGTCAACCCTGGCCTGGTCGTAGTTGGCGATCGCTTTGAGCGCCGCGCGGGAGCGAGCGAAAAGCTCGTCCAGCTCCTTTTGTTGGTCCGGGGTAATTTCCTTGAGAGAAGCCATTGTATCCTCCTGAATATGTCGGTCGGCGCATGAATCGCAGGCCGGGGTTAGCTGTTGCGTCCGTCAGGCGGGGGCCGTATCGGCGGCGGCACGTGCCGCTTTTTTCTTACGGCTCCACTTGTAGACCTGTATGCCGATGGCAAGGGCGAAAAGAGCGCCGCCGATGGTATCCGTAAGAATGTTGGGTTCGACCATGAGCAGCCCGCCGATGAACAGGATGAGCCGTTCGAGAATACTCGCTCGCGTCAGCAGGTACCCCATGCCGCCGGCGGACATGGCGAATACCCCCAGGGTGGCGGTAATCGCGCAGTGCACGATTTCGCCCGTGGTCCCCACCAGCAGAAGCGCCGGAGAAACCAGGAACATGAAGGGCACGATATAGGCCCCGAGGCTGAGACGCATGGCTACCCAGGCGGTCTTCACCCAGTTCGCGCCCGCGATGGTCGCGCCGATGAACACCGTACCGCAGACCGGCGGGGTGATCCCGGCGAAAATGGAATAGTAAAAGATGAAGAAGTGGGCCGCGATAGGCTCAACGCCGAGCTTTATCAGGGCCGGGGCCATGACGGCGGCGGCAACGAGGTACGCGGCCACGGTGGGCAGGCCCATGCCGAGTAGCATGGTGCCCAGCATCGCGCACACGCCCGCGAGGAATATGTTGGAACCGCCCACGGCAATGATGAGGTTGGTGAACTTCACGCCGACGCCCGTCAGTCCGATCATGGCCAGCAGCACCTGGGCGCAGGCGATGAGCGCGATGACGCTGAGCATGTCCTTGCTCGCCTCGGCGAGACCGTCGATGAGCACTTTGACCCGGTGCTTCCATTCATTCGGCGCAACGCCGAGGTAGAGGATAACGGCCGCGCCAAGCGCGCGCATGGCGCAGGAAACCGGGGTATAGCCCATGAAGAAGAAGACCAGCAGCACGCCGATGGGCACGAAAACCGCGAGGGAATTTTTGTAGTGGATGACTTCGCGGAACGGCGGAATCTCTTCGCGCGGGATGCCGCGGTAATTCATCTTTTTCGATTCGAAATGGATGGCGAGAATAACGCCGAAGTAGAACAGCACCGACGGGATGATCGCGGCGAGCGCCAGCTTGGAGTAAGACATGGCGAGAATTTCCGCCATGATGAAAGCCGCCGCGCCCATGATCGGCGGCATGATCTGCCCGCCCGAGGAGGCGGAGGATTCCACCCCGCCCGCGAATTCCGGCGCATAGCCGAGGCGCTTCATGAGCGGAATGGTGAAGGCGCCGGTGGTCGCCACGTTGGCGGCCGCGCTGCCCGAAATCATGCCGAAAAGGCCGCTGGCTACCGCCGCCAGTTTTCCCGCCCCGCCGTAAGAATTGCCGGTGATGCAGGTGGCGAGGTCCATGAAGGCCTTGCCGCCGCCGGTGGTGAAGAGCACCGCCCCGAAAATCATGAACATGGCGATGATGGTGGCCGAAATGCCGGTAACGAGGCCCCACAGACCGCGGTCGGACAGGAAGAGCACTTCCATGATGTAATTAAGGCTCACCCCCGAGTGCTTCCAGATGCCGGGGAAGTACGGCCCGAACAGGGCGTATGCCACCGCGAACAGGGACAGCAGGGGAATGGCCCAGCCGATCAGCCGTTGCGTCACGTAGAAGACGATGCCAACCATGACGACGCCCATGGCGACTTCCAAGTGCCGGGGTTCGAACATGGGGTGCATGATGTTGTCGAAATTGGCGACAAGGTAGGCGACGATACCCGCGGTAACGACCGCGAGCAGCAGATCGATCCCGGAAAGCAGCTTGTTCTCCCCGTCGCGCTTGCTGACGGCGAGAAGAAGGAAGAGTATGACGCCGCCGCCCACGTGGACGGACCGCTGGATGATGGTCTGGAAGGCGCCGAACATGGCGGTGTAGAGATGGAAAAGGGCGAAAAGAACGGCGAGGACGTAAATGATGGTGTCCAGGGTCTGCCCGTTCCGGGTCGTTGCGGTGGTATCCATGTGTTTCTCCTTGGCCGGCAGGCGGCGGCGCTTCGGCGCGATGCGACGGTACGCAAGCCATTGGGGGACGGTTTTGAAGGAGGCGGGTGTCCCGGTTTGCGTGGAGGGGAAATTTCCGGCCGCGCCATGCGCGCGGCCGGAGACGCAACGTCTGGTTATTCCTTGTATTCCGGCGGGATTTGACCCTTGTCGAGCGTATAGCCTTTTTCCTTGAGATACCGGATGGTGCCGGGATGCAGCCAGGCGTTGGCTTCGCTGGTCAACTTGGCGAGGTCGATGCCGCGCACGCCCGCGTAGGTCTTGCCGATTTCCTCGCCGTTTTCGCAGATGGCTTTCACGATCTGATACACGGTGTCGGCATCAAGTTCCGTGTCCACGGCCACGCCGAAGTGCCCGCCCACGGTCTGGCTCACGCCGTCGAAGCCGTACAGCTTGTTGTCCACGTCAAAGAAACCGAACATCGGGAGTTTGGCTTTGAATTTTTCCTGCTCCTCCGGGGAAAAGGACAAAATCCGGACCTTGCGCGCGGTGGCCACGTCCTGCAGGGCGGAATCCGGCGCGTTGACGGTGGTCGCCTTGGTGAATCCCACGATCCGGCGGTCCTTCATGGCGTCAACGGCTTCGCCGGTGCTGCTGGGGATGAGTTTCGGCTTGATGCCGAGAGAGTCGAACGCGGCGTAGGCGAGCATTTCCGTGATGCTGCCCTTGAGCCCCGGCGTATACGGCTTGCCTTCCAGATCCGCAAGTTTGGTAACCCCGGATTCTTCGGTCACGGCGAAAACATACACCTGGGGATGCGAGGAAACGAGCACGCGCTGGCGCTTCATGTCGCGGCCTTTCCAGACGCCAGCGCCGTGGGTCGCCATGTAGACGTCCGTGGCGCCGGCTTGCCCGAAGGACAACTCGCCGCGTTCCATACGGCGGAAGTTGTCGTTGGTCGCGCCGGTTTCAACAACGGTGACGGCGATGCCGGGAACGTGCTTATTGACCACTTCGGCCATGGCCACGCTCATGGGGTAATACCCGGAGGAAGCCGAGGTGGCGCCCCACATGAGGGTTCTCTTCGCGGCACCGGCTGTGGCGGGCACGGCAAGAAGGGCGCAGAGAGACGTGATGACCAGGAACGTTTTCCAAAGACGCATAGTGACCTCCACTTGGGTTGTTGCGCCTGTCGCGGTAAGCCGAGCGGCTTTGGCGAAAGGGCGGTGTTGGCCCGGACCGGTGGAAACGTTTACCAGGGGTGGATGAATTTTCCGGTCAAAAGAACGTTTCCATCTTTTTAAGAAATAAATTCCGTCAGAAGGAATTTTATTCCGTAGTTCGGTTACTCCAATAGGAGATGATTCGCTGTCAAGTGCCGTCTGGATGATAAACGGCACGTCCTATCTAACGTGGGGGAAAGC
>JAJBSY010000190.1 GCA_020861205.1 Deltaproteobacteria bacterium
GTATCTCGAAGCCACGTCCAACCTCACCCTTTCCTCAGGCGGCCTTGGCGGCATCAACCTGAAAAATCCCGGATCCGGCGCCGGCGGCGATATCGCCAGCCTGTTACGCGCCAAGTAGCGCACTTTCGGCGGCAACGGGCGGGCGGGCATCATCCCCCCGTCCGTTTTTGTTTGCTGATGAATTCCGAATGCCGGAAACCTTCCCCCGGCCTGAAGGCTGGGAAGAGTACTCGGCCAATGCGCTCAAACCACGCTCACGCAACCACGGATATCCATGCGCCATCTTCTGCCTCTTCTGCCCAAACCAAGCCGGTATCTCGGCATCGAACCGGGATCCGTCCACAAGGATCCCGGCGCCGTTTCCTTGCGCGTTGGCCTGGCCTTCCCCGACAAATACGAAGTGGGCATGTCCTACCTTGGGCAAAAAATTCTCTACGGCGTTCTCAACGAGCGGGCGAACTGGCAGGCCGAACGCGTTTTCGCGCCGGATCTCGACGCGGCGGAAATTTTGCGCGCCCGTGAAACGCCCCTCGCCACCATGGAATCGGATACCCCGCTTGCCGAGCTTGCGGCTATCGGGTTCAGCATCACGCACGAGTTGTGTTACACCAACGTCCTGTATATCCTCGATCTCGGCGGCATCCCCTTGCGCGCGAAGGATAGGAGCGCCGATCCCGGCCGATGGCCGCTCATCATGGCCGGGGGGGGCTGCACGCTCGCGGCCGAACCGCTGGCTCCCTTCCTTGATATCATGTTCCTCGGCGAAGGCGAGGATATGATGGTGGAAGCGCTCGAGATACTGGAACGTTTCCGGGGGAGTGTTCTCACCGCCTCGGACAGGGAGGCCATGCTCCGGGAAATGGCGCGGATCCCCGGCGTCTACGTGCCGGAATTTTTCGAGGCCGGGCCGGACGGAAGCCCGCGGCCCCGCTTCGAGGACCTGCCCAAACCCGGCCGCCGCATCGTTCCCGACCTTGACGACGCCGCGTACCCCGTGGAACAGGTCATACCCTTCGGCGCCGTGCACAACCGCCTCGCGCTTGAAATCGCGCGCGGATGCACGCGGGGATGCCGTTTCTGCCAGGCGGGCATGACCTATCGGCCCATCCGGGAAAGAAGCGTCGCTTCCCTGACGAAACTTATGGATTCCTGCCTTTCCGGGACGGGATACGGCGAGGTCTCGTTTCTTTCCTTAAGCACGGGCGATTTTTCCGCGCTCAAATCCCTGTTCACCGCTTCCGCCGCCCGCTGCAGGGAGGATGAAATTTCCCTTTCCCTGCCGGCGTTGCGCGTGGGCTCGGTGGATGACGATATCATGGGGCAGATCGCGGGCATCCGCCGCACCGGGGCGACCCTGGCGCCGGAAGCGGGCAGCCAGCGCCTGCGGGACGTCATCAACAAGGGCGTCACGGAAAACGACCTCATCTGCCACATCCAGAAACTCTTCGAGCACGGCTGGCAACAGATCAAACTGTACTTCATGATCGGGCTGCCGACGGAAACGGACGACGATATCCTGGCCATCGCGGATCTGTGCCGCAAAGCCCGGGACGCGGCGGGTCCGGGCATCAAGCGGCTGCAGATAACCGCCGGCGTCTCGCCCTTCGTGCCGAAACCCCACACGCCCTTCCAGTGGGAGGCGCAGATATCCCGCGAGGAAATTCACCGCCGGATCGGCCTGTTGCTTGACGCCCTGAAAAAAGAGAAGCGGATTTCCATGCGTTGGCATGACCCGGCGACCAGTTTCCTCGAAGGCGTTTTTTCGCGCGGGGACCGGCGCCTCGCGCCGGTCGTGGAGCGCGCGTACAGGAAAGGCGCCGTCTTCGTAAGCTGGATGGAGCATTTTTCCCTCGCCCCATGGCTTGAAGCCATGGAAGAGGAGGGGCTCTCGCCGCAGGCCTACCAGGCCGCCATCCCGCTGGATGCCCCCCTCGCCTGGGATCATCTCGAAAACGGGGTTTCCCGCGAGTTTTTACTCCGCGAACGAGCCAACGCGCATGCCGGCAAAACCGTCAACGACTGCCGCTATGGAACCTGCCTGGCCTGCGGGGCCTGTGACACCAAAACCCCTTCGCTGCTCCCCAAAAAAAACGCGTCGGACCGCTATGCGAATACGCTCAATTTTCCGCAACGCGACCAGAACGCCCACAACCCGGTGATTGACGAACACGGCCGGGTTGTGCCCAGAGACGGTTGGAAGAAAGAGACCGCCCAGCCGGAGGGCGTCAAAAAACGCCCTCCGGCCATCAGCGAACACTTGACGCGGAAGGCCATGCACCTTCGCCTCTGGTACGAGCGCAAAGGGCTTTCGTCCTACCTGAGCCAGCTTGAACTGCAAAGCCTGTTCGAACGCGCCTTGCGGCGGGCCGATGTTTCCCTCGCCTTTTCCCAGGGTTTCCACCCCTTGCCCGTGCTTTCCTTCTGCCGCGCCCTGCCGGTCGGCGTCGCCAGCGAAGGGGAATGGCTGACCATCCACCTGCGCGAGCGGCGCGATCCCGCTTCCGTCGTTTCCGGCCTCGGCCGGCTGCTGCCGGGCCTGATCGTAACGGACGCCGAGATCCTTACGGTAAACCGGCGCCCCCCGGAAAGCGACGCGGACGTTTTCCGCCTGGAATACACGGGAGACGATGCCCGGCGTGACGCGTTCGCGGCCGCATGGCGCGCGATCGCCGCGCGGGAAACCATCCCCTGGACGCGCACGACCAAAAAGGGGGAAAAAGAAACCGACGTCCGCGTTTATATGAAAAAAATACTTTTCGCCGACGACGGCGCCTGTATTCTCCAGATGTCATGGGAAACGGGCTATGTATCGCCCCTGGCACTGGTGCGGGCTTCTCTGGCATACGAAAACGCCGGTTTCGACCTTTCCGATTTCAGATTGACGAAAGTGCGCGTATAATACGTTTTTTTTTGGAGGGTACCATGTCTTTCCGCCGCTCTTTTCTTCTTGCTTCCCTCTGCCTGGCAAGCCTGTTCAACGCGATAACGGCCGATGCCGCCGAGCCGAAAAAACAGTCTTCTCCCAAGGATACGCCCATGCCTTACAGCAGTACCGTTCTTCCTTCCGACCTCTCCCTGACGTACCTTGCAAACGGCCTGGCCGTTGCGGTCAAAAAAGACCCCCGCTTTCCGCTGGTCTCCCTCAGGCTCTATGTTCATGCGGGTTCGGCGTATGAAACCCCGGATATCGCGGGGATCAGCCACCAGTTGGAGCACATGGTGTTCAAGGGAACGGAAAAACGGCCGAAAGGGGCCGTCGCCACGGATATTGAAAGCGCCGGCGGCTACCTGAACGCGGCGACAAGCTTCGACTACACCGTTTACCAGACGGACATGCCGTCCGACCGCTGGAAGCTCGGCATGGACGTCCTCAAGGACATGGCGTTCCACCCCGGCCTCGACCCGGATGAGCTGGAATCCGAAAAAGAGGTGGTCCTCGCGGAACTGCGGCGGGGCGAGGATTCGCCCGCCAACAGGCTTTTCAAACGCATACAGGCGTCCGTTCTCAAAGGAACCCCGTACGAACGCCCCATAATCGGGTACCCGGAAACCATCCGCGCCTATACCTCTGATAAAATACGAAATTATATCAAGGCGTTGTACCAGCCGCAATCCATGATGCTCCTGGTCGTCGGCGACGTGGAGCCGGCGGACGTGCTTGCCGAGGCGCAACGCATTTTCGGCGGCCTGGAGAACACGGCGACGGTCGTCCCTCCCAAGGCCCTGTTGCCGGAAGAGTTTCCCTCGAACGGGCCCACGGTCGTCGTTGAGGAAACGCCCTGGAACAAGGTCCAGTTGAGCGTTTCCTTCCCCGGCGTGGCGCTGCGCGACGCCCGCGCCCCCGCCCTGGACGTATACGCGCAGCTTCTCGCGGGCGATACCTCGGCCTATCTTTACAAGACGTACAAGTACGACAAGCGCCTGGTGGACGATATTTCCGCCGCCAGCTACACCTTCGAACGCACCGGGCTCTTCACCATCACCGCGACCCTGGATCCGGCCAAGGCCGGGGCTTTCTGGGAAGCGTTCGTCAAAGACCTCGCGACGATCGCGCAAAAAAAATTCACGGCCCGGGAGCTGGACCGCGCCAAGCTGTCCGTCACCGATTCCCTGTATCGTCAGAAAGAAACGGTTGCGGGAACCGCGTCCTCCCTCGGCTACTTCCTTTTCTTCGGCGGCGGCGAAGATGCCGAACAAACCTACCTGCAACAGATAGACCTCGTCGACCAGACCGCCGTCACCATGGCCGCCTCGAGCATCCTCAAACCCGGCCGCCTGTGCCTGAACGTATTCCTCCCCAAAAATACACCGGTCCCGGCGGCTTCAGGAAACGCGCGGCCCGCTTCCGACCC
>JAJBSY010000374.1 GCA_020861205.1 Deltaproteobacteria bacterium
AACTCCCGGAATCAGGCCCAAAACCCCTCATCGGCCGCGCGTCCCGGATCCGGATCGGGTTTTCGCGGGATGCTGGGCGGTTTTCTCGCGGGATCCCTGCTCGGCGCCCTCCTGTTCGGCGGGCCGTATTCCGGGTTCGGCATGATGGATATGGTTTTGGTGGCGCTGCTCGCGTTCCTGGCCCTGAAGCTTGTGAAAGCGTTCCTGGCCCGGCGGACGGCCGGGGCGGCCGCCGGAGGCGATGCCCGCGCCGCGGATTTTGGGGCCCGCCAGGATCAGTGGCACGGTCTCCAGGGAACCGCTTCTCCGGCGGGCGCCGCGGGCGGCCCCAATATCCGTCTGGCCGGGTTCGACCAAGAGGATTTTCTGCGGGGGGCCAGGATGCTCTATACCCGGCTTCAGGACTCGTGGGACAGGCGCGATCTGGACGATATCGCCACGTTCACAACCCCGGCCATCCTGAGCGAGGTCGAGGCGCAGGCCGAGGCGGATCCGGCACCCTCCACGACCGAGATCATGCTGGTGAACGCCTCCCTCGTTTCCGCCGAGCGGGACGGGGACGAGGACGTGGCGACCGTCTATTTCGACGTCCTGCTCCGGGAAGACCGGGACGCCGGGGTTCCGGGCCAGGTGCGGGAGCTGTGGCATTTCATCCGGCCCGCGGGGTCGGCCGAATCCTGGCGTCTGGACGGCATCCAGCAAGTCGAGTAAAAGAATGCGGACGGGAAATTAGGATACCGTGGGTGATCGCCACCATGAATACCGCATGGCCGCTCCGTCGCGGAAAACGGCGTTAACGGGGCGTTCGCGGCTGTTTCCGTGGGAAAAGAGCCGCCGGAACGCCTTTGGCGGAATGCAGGGGGTGCGCCCCCCTTTTACGAAGGATAGTGCATGAGACAGCCTGTTTGTGACTTGATTACGTCGTTTTTGGTTATGGATGTCCTGGAAAAAGCCCAGGAATTGGAAAAAGCCGGGAAGAACGTCATCCACCTCGAGATCGGCCAGCCCGACTTCATAACGCCCGAATGCATCATGGACGCGGCCGCCAAGGCCATGCGCGACGGTCAGACGGGCTATACACACAGCCTGGGCATCCTGCCCCTGCGGGAGGCGCTGGCCGCCTATTACGAGCGTGAGTACGGCGTGACCGTTTCACCGGAGCGGATCGTTGTGACCAACGGCACATCGGCGGCCATGCTGTTGCTGTTCGCCGTCCTGTTCGACAAAGGTGGCAGCGCGATCCTGTCCGATCCCTGCTATGCCTGTTACGCGAATTTCGTCCTGTACGCGGGCGGGAACATCACCAGCGTGCCAACCAGGGAAGAAGACGGCTTCCAGTTGAACGTGGAGGATGTGCGCGCCAGGCTGACGCCGGATACCAAGGCCATCCTGGTCAATTCGCCTTCCAATCCCGGTGGCACGATCATCAAGCCCGACGAGTTCAGGGCCTTGTGCGGCATGGGGCCGATGATCGTTTCCGACGAAATTTACCACGGCCTCGTGTATGAAGGCCGGGCCGCGAGCGTCCTGGAATTTTCCGACGAGGCCTGCGCGTTGGATGGGTTTTCCAAGCGGTACGCCATGACAGGCTGGCGCCTGGGCTGGATGGTCATTCCTGAAAATATCGTTCCCATGGTTCAGAAATTGCAGCAGAATTTCATGATTTGCGCCAACTCGATGGCCCAGTGGGCGGGCATCGCCGCCCTGGAACAGGCCGGCCCGGATGTTGAGCGTATGCGCCAGGAATATGACCGCCGCCGCAAAGTGTTGCTGGCCGGCCTGCGGTCCATCGGCCTGGCGGTCAAGTCGGACCCGGTGGGCGCGTTTTACGTGCTCGCGAACGCGCGGCATGTCAGCAACGACAGCCTGGCGCTGGCCTTCGACATCCTGGAGAAGGCGGGTGTCGGCGTCGCCCCGGGCATCGATTTCGGCCCCGGCGCCGAGGGCTACCTGCGGTTCTCCTATGCCAACTCCGTGGAGAATATCGAAGAAGGTATCGATCGACTTAAAAAGTACCTGGAAAACAGGTAGGATTCATCCGACAGAAAGAGCCTCCGGCGTCGTTGCATGGCGCCGGAGGCTCTTTTGCGTTCCGGACCGGGAAACGGCTCCGCCCGGTACGGTCCGGAGCGGCGAGGCAGTAGCAAGGCGGAAAAAAATGGTAAAATTTTTTTTCCGAATGAAACGAACAAAAAAACTTCAAACCAAACGGGCCGAATAAAAAAAACTTATTTCATAGCCTAAATGCAGTTTTGTGCTATAGGGGAAGTATCTCCCAGATAAACCTTTACCAAGCATTCGCACAAACCTTGGAGGTATCCATGTCCGGCACTTACAACCCGTATGAAAATATGCTGGCCGTCCTGGAAGACGCCGCCGGCAGGCTCGGCTTGACGCGGAACGACTATATCACCATGACCCAGCCCGAGCGCGAGCTGACCGTTTCCGTTCCCGTGGTGATGGATGACGGCCGCACGGAAGTTTTCCAGGGCTACCGCGTGCAGCACTCCAGTTCACGCGGCCCGTGCAAGGGCGGCATCCGCTTCCACCCCGACGCGGACCTGAACGAAGTCAAGGCTCTGGCGGCCTGGATGACCCTCAAATGCGCCGTGGTGAACATCCCCTACGGCGGCGCGAAGGGCGGGATACGCGTCGACCCCGCCAACCTTTCCAAGAATGAGCTGATGCGCATGACCAAGCGGTACGTCGCGCAGATTCTGCCCATTATAGGACCGGAAAAGGACATCCCCGCGCCGGACGTGAACACCGACGGCCAGGTGATGGCCTGGATCATGGACGCGTTCAGCATGTTCAAGGGATATACCGTTCCGGCCGTCGTAACCGGCAAGCCTCTGGACATAGGCGGCTCCCTCGGGCGCGTGGAAGCCACCGGCCGCGGCGCCATGCTGACCCTGATGAGCTACCTGGAAAAGGTCGGCAAGAGCCCCAAGGGGATGAAGCTCGCCGTGCAGGGCTTCGGCAACGTGGGCAGCATCGGCGCCAAGCTGATGCGGGAGCAGGGCATGAAGGTCGTGGCCGTCAGCGACGCCTTCGGCACCGTGTACAATCCCGAGGGCCTCGATATTGAAGCCGCCATCGAATACGCCGCGAAGAACAAGAAGTCCCTCGCGGGCTACAGCGAAAACGGGTTGAAGGTCATCTCCAACCAGGAATTCTGGTCCCTGGACGTGGATGTCCTTTTCCCGGCCGCGCTCGAAAACCAGATCAACGAGAGCAACGCGGGCTCCATCAAGGCCAAGATCATCCTTGAAGGCGCCAACGGGCCCACCACGGTCGAAGGGGACAAAATCCTGAACGAAAAGGGCGTCACGATCATCCCGGACATCCTGACCAACGCCGGCGGCGTGGTTGTTTCCTACTTCGAATGGGTCCAGAACCTGGAAGCCTTCATGTGGGAAGAAGATTACATCAACCAGAACCTGGGCAAGATCATGAAGCGCGCTTTCGAGGACGTGTGGGGCATCTGCCAGGAAAAGAAGGTCACCATGCGCATGGCCGCCTACATGGTCGCCATCAAGCGCGTGGTGCACGCCAAGAAGCTGCGCGGCGTCTTCCCCTGATCACGTCTTGACCTCCGTCCCGCGGGCGGTTTTGAGGCCGCTCGCGGGGTTAGTAAAAAAAGCGCCGCTTGCGGTTGACACCCGGCAGGCCAGGGCGTATACAGACCTTCCTCTTACGGCGAAAGCCGTCATATCGCGGGATGGAGCAGTTCGGTAGCTCGTCGGGCTCATAACCCGAAGGCCGGAGGTTCAAATCCTCCTCCCGCAACCAGAGATTACAAGGACTTACAGTGAACGCTGTAAGTCCTTTTCGTTCATGGCCTGTTTTATCCCTCTCTTATCCCGCTAAAATACAGCAAAGGGTCTTGGTAGGGTCACGACTTCGGAAGTTTTATTCAGTGCCTCCACCGTTCAACCAGTCGGCGGTGAGCCCCGCTATTATGCTATCAGCTTTGCTTTTAGTATTCCCCTGCTGAAAATCGATTGCCAATTTGAATGAAGCTGAAACCGATTTCTTGACATTCTTTGCTGAAACTTTGCAGCTTATTAAACCTTTGCATAATTTGTCAGTCGTCTTCGGAGTGATGGCAATGCTAAAAGAACGATGAGTTTCATGTCTAAGTTCCTGTGCATGGTATTCCTGATGACTCCTATCCTTATCGTCGTGAAGGCAATAGAAGGTAAAACGGTCATGAGGACGTATGTGTTCAAGAGCAAGCGAAGCTATTGGTGGGCTGAGATTCATAACCTTTTGCAAACTAGCTATCGTTTCAAATAAATTAGTCACTCGGCCCTCTGGGGGACTGGGTGGGGA
>JAJBSY010000337.1 GCA_020861205.1 Deltaproteobacteria bacterium
GTCCACCACCACGCAGAACTGCTGGCGCTTTTCCTGCATAAGTTTCAGGAGCCGGTCCAGGTGGACGGTTTCATACGCGTACAAGGGTTCCCGCAGGACCGTGTGCAGATCAGCGTCCGGTTCGAGGAGCAGAAGGTCCTTGGCGTGTACGAACCCGATGATGTTGTCCCGGCTGTCCTCGTACAGGGGAAACCGCGTATGGCCGCTGGCCCTGGCAAGCATCTTGGCTCCCTCCACGCCGTCCGCGACGTCCAGGGCGGAGACGTCCATGCGGTGGACCATGATATCCTTGGCCATCTTCTTGTAAAAACTGAATATGTTGCCCAGCATCCTGCCTTCGGATTCCTCAAGCTGGCCGCCCCGGCTCGAGTCCATGATCAGCATGCGCAACTCTTCGGGCGAATGGCTCTGTTCGGCCTCCGAAGCCGAGGAAAACCCGGCGAGGTGGAGAAAAAAGCCGGAGATGCCGTTCATGATCGTCACAAGCGGAAAACAGAACAGATAAAAGGCCCGCATGGGCAGGGCCAGCAGCAACACCGTGGCTTCGGCCTTCTGGATGGAAATGGATTTGGGGACCAGTTCCCCGAACACGACATGCAAAAAGGTGATCAACGTAAAACCGATGGCCACGGACAGAGAGGAAACGAGGGCCGGGTTGTTGACCCCCGTCATTTCAAAGACCGGCCGCAGGAGCGCCGCCACCGCGGGTTCGCCGAGCCAGCCCAGCCCCAGGCTGGACAAGGTTATCCCCAGCTGACAGACCGAAAGGTAGGCATCCAGGTTCCGCACGCCGAAAAGGGCCAGTCTGGCGCTGCGTTTGCCTTCTTCCGCAAGGATTTCAAGCCTGGTTTTGCGCGCCTTGACAAAGGAAAACTCGGCCGCGACGAAGAGCCCGTTCAGGACCACGAGCAAGAACGCCACGACAAGCATGAGACCGGTATACACGGGGGCTCCGGGCTGAAAGGTTAGTGAAGCGTTTGGGCCGTCAACGCCGGAACCGTTCCGGGTAACGCGCAAATCGCTTCGAGTATAGGATATTTTATCCGTAAACAGAAGAGTTATTGCGGCGGAATATTTTTCATGCGCCGGGATTTTCCCCCGAAGCGGCCCGCCGGGATCCGGACGCGCCCGAAGCGTCGCGGGATCCGCAGGATGCCGCCCCTAAACGGCCCAGGCGTAAAAGGCGACGGTCGCCAGGGCGAGGGTCACGGCCCGGAGGGTCTGGTTGACCCCGATGAGCAGAAGGGCCGTGGACGGGGAAAAGAATCCGGCATAGGACGGCAGCTGGTGACGGAACGCGCGCATGGGAGAAGAAAGGATATTGCCGATCAGCAGGGCCAGAACGGCCTCTTCCGGAAGGACCGTGCCCCCGTGGATAAGGGCGGCGGCCCCGGCGAAAGCCGCGCCGCTTTCCGCCGCGACGAACAGGACCGCTATCCCGACGGACGCGGGATGTATAAAGGAAAAAGCGCCCACGCGGGCAGCGAGAGCGTGTTCCACCATGGTGAACACGCCCGCCCGTTGCAGGAAAAAAACCGCGCAGTAAATGGGAATGGTAAAAAAGCACAGCGTCAGCAACCGTTTTTTGAACCGGGCGAACATGGACGCCAGCGTTCCCCCGCGCGGATTTTCGCGGGGAGGAGTCGATCCGGCGACCGGCGCCGCAAGCAGGAAGCGCCCGGCCAGGACGGCCCCGCACGTGCGGACGAGGGCCGCGGCAAACACTATCCCGATGTAGGCAAATGCCGGAAAGCCGAGGAAGGAATACGCCGTGGCCAGCATGGACGGAAGATGCACCAAAAAGGCCGGCGTGCTGTTGACCACGTTGGCCACGACAAGCTCGCGCCTGGAAATCGCGCCCCCGGCCAGCCCCTCGGCAAGCGTGGCGTTGGCCGCGGAAGGAGAGGCGAACGACAGCGAAAAAGCCGCGCCGGAAACCGGGGAGAGATGCGCGAGGCGCACGAGAGGCGCGGCGATCCTGGCAATATGGGCGGTCCATCCGAAGGTTTCCAGAGCCTGGGCGATGATGAGGCTTAAGGCCATGACGGCCAACAGGCGGCAGAGGGGCACGACTAGGCCCGTGACAATCGGGGCGGAAACAGCCTGTTCCGCGAGCATTGCGGCCGTACCCATGGGCGGCAAGCCTTAGGCCAGGAGATACGCGGTGGTCAGAAAGCCTTCCAGGGCCGACCAGAAATCGTCGTCCGCCTCGGTAAAGGCGAGGCCGACCTGCATACGGCTGGCGTCAAACGAAACGCTCCGCACGGTGCAGGTTACCGCCAGAGGAATGCCTTCCGAGTTCAATGGAACGCGCAAAACGATAACATCTTCCACGACGGTTTGACGCAGCCCCTGCTGCCCGCGCACGTCCACCGCCATGCGGCAGCCGCCGCGGCTTAAATCCGCGATAACCCCGTGGGCGTCCCCGCGCCGGGAGTGGAGCTGCACCGGGAGCGCGCACTGGACGCGCTTGTGCTGCCGCAAGGCGAGTTTTTCGATAACATCGGGGTATTCCAGGAAAAGCAGAAGCGAGGGTTTGGGTATGTGGGTGATCACCGGGGAATGGAACCCGCACAATTCGCCGTTGCTGACGAAACGGACCGTCACCGATGCCCCGCCCACAAGACGGGTGCGTAACCCCGGCACCCACGGCAGGCGCAGGATAATGTATTCGAAATGCACCATACCCACAAGATCGGCGGCAATCCGGCCTTCCGGCCCCTGCTGCATACCGTCGAGAGTCACGGCCATGCGCGTGCCGATTTCCAGCGACAGCTTGTCGCCTTTCGTGCGTTGGGGCTTTTCCTGCGGTTTTTGCTGTTCCTGTGTCATGACGTCTTCCGTGTGCGTTGCGCGCCCCAGCCGATATCCCGGTTAAACGCTCTTTCCCGTTCTGGAATCTTTTGCTCCGTTGATCCGCTGCAAGTTTATAACATATCAAAGCTTTCACCGCTCAGCAAGCGGTGCGGCAAATTAAATGCCCGGCGGGGGAGTTACGCGCTCCACCGGAGCCGCGTGGTGGGCGCTGATGGCTCGAAGTCAGCCCAATTCCGACCCCGCGCCGTCGGCCTCACGGCTCTTCGCTTTGCCGTGCACCCTATATTCGCAAATGAATATTTTATCTAACAGGATATTGCCTTCGCACACCATACCTGATAGGAGCCTGGCGAACGGCCGGGCCGTATTGCGTGGTTTCTCACGACGCCCTTCACTCCCAGTCGGGCAGCATCGGCGTGGCGGAAACTGTGCGGAATCTTCCGGCGCAACATCCCTGCCGTCCGGCCCTGCTCGGGCGACCGCGTGTCCTGTGCCCGCAGGGCTGGCGAGCTTACAGTAAGGAGACACCATGGCAGCAACACTTCGCATTACCCGTGAAAACGCCTTTATCCTCCGCGTCCGAAAGTTGAAGATTCTGCTGGACGGCGCCCCCCTGGGAGAAGTCGGCAACGGCAAAACCGTCGAGTTTCCGGTTTCCCCCGGTCAGCACACGCTGCAGGTCAAGATCGATATGCAGGCTTCGCCGACGCTGGAGTTTTCCATCCAGGACGGGGACGCCGCCGACTACGTCTGCAGCACGGCGGTCGAGGGCAACTCGTTCGGGGAAAAAATGAAAAATATTTTCGGCTACCGCAGGAAATCGGAAACTCTCGCCCTGCGCCCCGCGTAGGATGGGCGGTTCCAACTGGTATCGCAGCAAGACATGCCGCCGGGTCGTACCGGCGGCATGTCTCGTTCAAAAGGGGGTCGCGACCATGACGCGTTCTTTGCCCGCTTGGATACCGCGCCAGATGAACCAATCTGAACGCGGCACAAACACGTTGGCGGCCGCCGACGAGCTGGAACGTTGGCCCCGCGCCCTGCCCGCCGGTCAGCCTCTTTGCCTGAAAACGGCCGCCCGAGGAACACGCGGTAGCCGTGCGGTGGCAAACGGTGCACGATAGGCCCTATCCTTCCGCGAAGCCCGTATCCGCGGGGAGCGACGGCCGCGACGCCGCTTCCCGGGCCAGCAGGTCGGCTCGCTCGTTCTGCGGATGCCCGGCATGGCCTTCCAGCCAGTGGAACGTCACCCGGTGGCGCGCGAGCAGGGGAGTCATGCGCTCCCAGAGGTCCCGGTTCTTGACGGGTTTTTTGGCGGCGGTTTTCCAGCCGTTCCTGCACCATGACCACAGCCAGTTCTTTTCCACGGCGTCGCAGAGATACCGCGAATCCGTGAACAGGACGACCGTGCACGGTTCCCGCAACGCTTCAAGAGCGTAAAGCGCGGCCATGATTTCCATGCGGTTGTTGGTCGTGCGCGCGTATCCCCCGGTGAGGCCCTTTTC
>JAJBSY010000044.1 GCA_020861205.1 Deltaproteobacteria bacterium
GCCGGAAAAGCGCCATTTCATCACGAGCCGGGTGGAGCATTCCGCGGTTATCGCCCCTGATCTATCTTGACAACAACGCCACAACGGCCGTCGCGCCGGAAGTCCTTGACGCCATGATGCCGTACCTTCGCGACCAGTACGGCAACCCTTCGAGCATGTATTCCTTCGGAGGCGCGGCACATAAGGCCATCGACAAGGCCAGGGAACAGGTGGCTTCGCTCCTGGGAGCCAACCCCGAGGAAATCGTGTTCACCTCCTGCGGGACGGAGAGCGACTCCACTGCCATTCTCGGCGCGTTCGAGGCCTTGCCGGAAAAGCGCCATTTCATCACGAGCCGGGTGGAGCATTCCGCGGTTATCGCCATGGGCCAGTATCTGGAGCGCAAAGGCTACCGCGTCACCTATCTCGATGTTGACGGGAAGGGCCAGATCAGCCTTGAGCAGCTTGATAAGGCCATCGCCCCGGACACGGGCGTGGTCTCCCTCATGTACGCCAACAATGAAACCGGCACGGTCTTTCCCATCCCGGAGGCGGCGGCCCTGCTCAAGGACCGCGGCATCCCCTTCCATGTGGACGCGGTGCAGGCCGTGGGCAAGATTCCCCTAGACCTTTCCACCCTGCCCCTCAACTATCTGGCCATGTCCGGGCACAAACTCCATGCGCCCAAGGGCGTCGGCGTGCTGTACGTCCGGCGGGCCTCCCCGTTCCGCCCCTTCCTGCGTGGCGGGCACCAGGAGTTCGGGCGCCGGGCGGGTACGGAAAACGTGCCGTACATCGTGGGGCTGGGCGCCGCCTGCGAGTTGGCGGGCAAGCATATCCGGGAGGAAAACACCCGGGTGAAAGCCCTGCGCGACAAATTGGAAACCGGCCTGCTCCGGGCCGTCCCGGAAGCGCGCGTCAACGGTGACACAGAGAAAAGGCTCCCCAACACGACCAACATTTCTTTCAAGTACGTGGAAGGGGAAGCCATCCTCCTTTTGCTGGACCAGGAAGGCATCTGCGCGTCTTCCGGGTCCGCCTGCACCTCGGGCAGCCTTGAGCCGTCCCACGTGCTGCGGTCGATGGGCGTTCCCTTCACCTACGCTCACGGTTCCGTGCGGCTGTCGCTCTCACGCTACACCACCGAGGCGGAAATCGACAAAACCCTGGAAGTGTTTCCCCGGGTCATCACGCGGTTGCGGGAGATATCGCCGTACCGCGACTTGCCGGACGACGCGCTGCCCGGCGCGGGCAACGCCTGCGCGTGCGGTATCTGACGTCCCGTCTTAGGATTCTCAGGAACAAAAGCGTTGCCGCAAAATGCGGCAACGCTTTTGTTTTTCGAAAGGGCGGTTTCGATAGGGCACAAAACGATTTTACGCTTGCCGCCACTGGGTGATCCTGTTTCCCCCGGTGGTTTGCGCGATGTAGAGCGCCTGATTCGCGCGCCGGATGTCTTCCTCCAAACTGCCGCCGCCCCGCGGGATGCCGGCGATGACGCCCCCGCTCGCGGTAACGATGAATCCGGATTGTTGTTCCAAGAATATTTTCCGCAAACAGGCGAGCACCTGCTCGCCGGATCGCCTGGCCGTGTTCGCGTCCGTCCCGGGCAGGACGGCGAGGAACTCCCCGTCGCCGTAACGGCCCAGAATGCCGGTATGGCGGGTGGTCCGCTTGAGAGCCGTGGCGAAGCTCTTGAGAAACAACTCGCCGAAATTTTGGCCCCATGTGTCGTTGATGGTTTTGTAGTCATCGAGTTCGAAGGCGATGACCGCAAGGGGCGCGTCTGTTTGGGCATGAAGGGTGAAGGCGCGCTGGGCGGCGGCAAGAAACGCCCTTTTATTGGGCAGCCCCGTGAGCGGGTCCGTGGTGGCCAGCATGAAGAGCGCTGTATCCGATTCCTCCTTGAGAAGAAAAAGATAAGCGGCTAGGCTGAAGATGAGAAGCAGGACCAGGGAAAGGAAGGTCGTGCTTTGCACGACCGTGTTGCTGAGCAGGCCGAACGGGGTCCAAAGGGCCGACGCGGCGCGGGGCAGGAGCATCGCGAGAAAGACCAGATAGAAAACGCCCACGGCGCGCGTGAACCTGCTGACCTGCGGAACGCGCAAAAGCCGCTCGGTCGGAACAAGGAGCGTGAGGAAGACGCAAAGAGAGGCGACAACCACCCTGAACGCGGGATCCCCCGGATGGAGCAGTTCGCCGATGTTGAACAGAAGGGCGCAGCACGCGGTGATGCCCGTACAGATGCGGCGAACCGCCGGGTCATCCGCGTGAATTACCTGCAGGGCGCAGCGCGCTTCCAGGTGGAAACCTATGAACAGGAAAGTATTGCCCGCGTTCACCGAGAGGACGTCCGGCACGCAGCCTCTGGAAAAGAGCAATAAAAACGCGGACGCCTGGAAGATTTTCCCGGCCAAGTAGTACCGGGTATGATTATAAGAGCGGGAGAAACCGGTAAGCCTTAGAAAGGCAAAAACCAGCGACGCCGCGACAAGGTTGCCCCAAAACAACACGGCGACAAGAGACCGTATGTCAATGGCAAGAAGGTTGTGCAAAATATACGGCATTGAATAATTCATAGGGTATACGCTTTGTTATGAGATAAAGCTCCAGTATAAGTATATAGGCCGGGCCGATCTTTGAGGCAATACAAAAATGATTTCAGGTATCGCTGTCGGCTGAAGCATATACGGTTTCATCTACCGGACAATGAATGCAATGGTTCCGCCAGGAGGTTGTCTTATGATCGTCGTGCTTACCGGTGCGGGAATAAGCCAGGAGAGCGGTATTTCGACCTTTCGCGACTCTGGGGGCTTATGGGAGCAAATGCGGATAGAAGATGTGGCAACCCCCGGGGTATTCCGCCGCAATCCGGACCTGGTTTATGAATTTTACAACGCCCGGCGCAGGCAACTGACCGACGGATCCGTCCGTCCGAACGCGGCGCACAAAGCATTGGCTTTACTGGAAGAGAAAAGCCGCGAGCCGGTGCTTGTGGTCACCCAGAATGTGGACGATCTCCACGAGAGGGCGGGAAGCCGGAATCTTTTGCACATGCACGGGGAGCTGCTGAAAGCGCGCTGCGTATCGTGCGGCAAGGTGGTGCCCTGTCTGGGAGACATGTCCGTCTTTGACGCGTGTCCCGCATGCGGGCCCGTGCCCGATGCGGCTAAGGGGAAGATGGGGCGTATGCGGCCGCATGTCGTCTGGTTCGAGGAGATGCCCCTGTACATGCAGGAGATAGAGAGGGCCCTGGCCGGGTGCTCGACGTTCGTCTCCATAGGGACTTCCGGCAACGTGTACCCGGCGGCCGGTTTCGCCGCCCAGGCGAGAAGCGCGGGCGCCGACGTTGTGGAAATCAACATGGAGCCTTCGCTGAACGCTCACCACTTCCATGCCGGGCATTACGGGCCGGCGACCGCCATGGTGCCTGCCTGGGTGGACGCGTACCTTGCGGGCAAGGGATGATTCCGGCAGCCGTTCCGGCTGCCGGTGGTACGTCAGCCTTTCTTTTTGGCCTGAGCCTTGACGGGCCGGGCCGGTTTCCTTTCCGTCGCCGGCTTTTTAGCGGCTGTTGACGAAGCCGTTTTGGGCTTGGCGGCGGTCTTGGCCTTGGCGGAGGACGCTTTTTTTGCGCTGGCCGTTTTGGCCGCCGTCGCCGGCTTTTTCGGTTTTGCCGAGGTTTTGGCCGCCGGCAGGGCCTTCACGGGCTTGGCCTTTTCTTTGCCCGCGCCGGTTTTGGGCGTATCCGGGCTGTCAAATTTTTCCTTGTAGCTCTTGATTTTCTTTTCCACAGCCGCGAGCAGCTTCGCGGAAAGTTTCCTGTCGCCTTTTTTGACGGCTTTCTCCACCTCGTCGAACTGTTTTTTTATCTCGCTCATGGCTTTTTGCGCCTTTTCATTCTGCGCGAAGGCCGATTTAAGCATCCTGAACCCCTGGTTGGCGGATGATGCGATCGCTTTGAGGGTGGAGCCGTCGTTTTCCCGCAAAACGTCGCGTAAGGAGGAGACGCCGTCGTCAAGCTTTTTGATGAAATCTTTTTTGTCCATAGAGTCCTCTTGTGGGCTGGATTTGTGGATCAACCGAATACCATGCCACAGAAGCACAGGCTCACGGAAAAGGCAATGAGAGAGTACGACTTGAATTTCATTTTCTCTCACCGGGCTATGATCGGCATCGTAGCGTGAAGTTTTCCATTACGTCGGTAAGGGCCGTTTCAGGCGGGGACCCGGAGCGGACTCGCGCAAGCGGATCGCCTACGCCGTCGTTTCGGATTGCTGGCAGGGGATGCCGGGACAACGGCTGGATGGCCTGCCCCTTAAATTTTAGGACGGCACAGAGT
>JAJBSY010000112.1 GCA_020861205.1 Deltaproteobacteria bacterium
CAGGGCTTTTTTGACGTGGATTTCAATTTTTTTACTTTTGCTGAAGATGTCCTCGGCCATCATCAGTCTCTGGACGTACGTTTAGTTAAAAGCGGCGACGCGCACGGGGTCGAAATTCGCAAAAGCCCTGCGGTACCCTTCCCGTTTTTTGAGGATTGTCAGCCAGGAAAGCCCGGCCTGGGCGGATTCCAGGACCAGGAATTCAAATTGCCCGGCGTCGTCACGGTTCGGGACGCCCCATTCGGTATCGTGGTACGCGCGCTCGATATCCGTTTTCACGGCCCAGGCGCAACGGGTTTTTTCGGGCATGGCTGTCTCCGGGGTTGGGGTGGCGCCCGCGTGCCGGCGGGAAAGCGGAGGGACGAAAACCGGGCGGCGGGCACGCGTTTCCCGGTTGATACACCACCTTCCGGCTCGGGTCCAGGGGATCCTGTACCGGGTTAGCGCCTCAATGTGCTTGATACCCCGTCAGGCACGTCCCGCGCGAAGTTCATGTATGTCTTGATACACTTCGCTCCGCGCGGAACTCGCCTTCCTCGCTCGATGGCTGGATGCGGCACTATCCATGTTCCGGCTGAACCTATGAAGCGGGACCGGGCGCCCCGGCCCGACCGCCGGGGGTATTCCCCGCGCCACTCCTGTCGTTTTTCCCGGCCGTGCGGTCGCCCGCCCCGGTGCCGCAGATGTGGAGCACGGAACCGGTGTTGGGCAGGATGAGGCGCACGGAGCGCTCGTAAAAAAGATAATCCCAGGCCCAGCCGAGCAGCACCAGGATGCGGTTGCGGAACCCGATCAGGTACGAAAGATGGACGAACAGCCAGAGCAGCCAGGCGGGGAAGCCGGTGAACTCCCGTTTGCCGATCGCGGCGACGGCGGCGCTGCGCCCTATGGTCACCATGGATCCCTTGTCTTTGTATACGAATTCTTCCGGCGCCTCACCGTCGAGTATCCGCAGGATGTTCCGCGCCACGTGAACTCCCTGCTGGATGGCGTTGGGCGCGACCATCGGCGGGATTTTTTCCAACCCCGGCAAACCGGTATCCCCGGCCACGTGGATTTCCGGCCGGTCCACTATCTGGAGGGTGGGCGTTACGACGATCCTTTCGCCACGCCCGAGGGTAAAGGCGCCCTCATGCCCGAGCTCGTGCCCCATGACCCCGGCGGACCAGACGATGGTGCAGGCGGGGATGGACGTCCCGTCCTTGAGGATGATGGCGTCCGGCTTCACTTCGGCGACCTGGGCGTTGGTCCGCACGTCCACGCCCATTTTCACCAGCCGTTGGCGCGCGTATTCCCGCAGCCTTGGCGGGAAGGGCATCAAAACGTCCGGCGCGGCGTCGAGCAGGATGACCCTGGCCTTGTGCTTGGCCAGGCGCGGAAAATCCAGGGCGAGCGGTCCGGAGACAAGTTCCGCCAAGGCTCCGGCGTATTCGAGGCCGGTTGCCCCCGCGCCCACGACGGCGACGGTGAGCAGGCTTTCCGGGATGGCGTCGCCTTCCATGGCGGCCCGCTCGAAACAGGCGAGGATATGACTGCGCAAGCTGACGGCTTCCTCAACGGACTTGAGGCCGAAGGCGTTTTCCCCGGCTCCGGGAGTGCCGAAAAACGCCGTGCGGCTTCCGGGCGCAAGAATCAGGTGGTCGTAGGGGATGGGCGAACCGTCGGTGAGCACGAGCCGGTTGCGCGCGTCGACGCCCGTAGCCTCGGTCATCACCGTGTTCACGTTGGGCATTTTCCGGAATATCCCCCGGATGGGATATACAATGGATTCCGGCTCCAGCTCCGCTGCCGCCACCTGGTAGAGCAGGGGCGGAAAGGTGTGGTAATTGTTGCGGTCGATGAGGGTGACGTCCACGCGCCTCGCGGCGTCGCGCTTCGCAAGCCGCCGCGCGGCCCACAGCCCGGCGAACCCGGCGCCCACGATGACAACCCGCTGTTTCTCCGAAGAATCCCGGTACATGGCAAGCCTCCGTATGGGGTTTGCCGCAGCATACCGGAGTCCGGAAGCCGGAGCCACCACTTCTTTTATAGGACCCGAAAGGATGACCGGCCCCGCCGGCCATTTTGCGATGCCGGATGGCGCGGAAGAGGGCGTAAAACCTTCCGGGGCGCGGGATGCATACTTTTTTCGCGGGCAAGGGCCTTATCGCTTGCCATGCCGGGACGGTGAGGGTAATGCTGACGCGAAATGCCGTTGCCCGACGGGGATGTTATCCGAACGCGCGCGGCTGTTTTTTTCGCGCAAGGGCGAAACTTTGGGAGAGACCGCGTGCCCGTTCCGTATTATTTTTGGTTCCCCGTCATCCTGACGTTGGGGATAGGGTTCATCAGCCTGAGCATCCCGCCGGTCGCGAACCAGTTCATGGAGCTATTCGGCGTCGGATACGGCGGGCTTTCCTTTTTTCTCAGCGTCTATTACTGGACCCATTCCTTCATCCAGGTACCGGCGGGGCTCGTTCTGGACCGCATCGGGGTCGCCCGCACCCTCGTTCTGTGCATCGCGGTTTCCCTGGTCAGTTCCCTTCTTCCGCTTGCGGCTCCGGAAAACATGGCCCTGGCGGTCGCCGGGCGGTTTTTCCTCGGAATCTGCACCGGCGGCCTGTTCCTGGCCATGGTCAAGATCATCAAGACGCTCACCCCCCCGGTCTACGTCGCCCGCGTCCAGGCGGTGCAGGGCGCGGCCGTGTGCCTGGGCATCATGCTGCCGTATCTCGTTCTTCCCCTTGCCGGACAATACGGCTGGGTCGCCTCGTACTGCATCTGCGCCGCCTTCTGCCTGGCGGTGGCTTACGGGGCGTATAAGCTGCCCCTCCGGGCCATGCGCCGCAGCCGGGCGCACCCAACCTTGCGGCAGACGTGGCAATCCGTGAAACATATCGCGACGTCCAGGGACGTCTGGTTTCTCGGCTGCTGCCACGGGCTCGCTTTCGGCACCCTGACCACGGTCATCGGCAACTGGCTGCCGTCCATGCTGGTGGACATGCGGCCCGGCACCGTTATCGAGGATTGGGCTTTCATCACCAGCATCCTGCTGCTCGTGGGCACCGCGGGCCGGCTGTTCAGCGGTGAAGTGGCGCGCAAGATCCCGCGCGGGATCATCCTGAACCGCGTGATGCTCGCCGTGGCCGCCACCCATGCCGTTCTCGCCCTTTCCGGCACACCCGCCGTGGTTCTCGTGGTTTCCTTCGCCGCCGCGCTGCTGTGCGGCACCACCTTCTCCTCGATATTCACCCTGGCCACGGACACGGCGGAGCCCGCATACGTGGCCACGGCCGTGGGGTTCATGAACATGGTCGCCAATCTCATCAACGTTCTGATGGTCCTGTTCATGGGCCTCATCCGGGATTATACCGGCTCCTTCTCCCCCGGCCTCTGCATTTCCGGTTCGCTGGCCCTGCTTTTCTGCCTGCTTACGCGCAAGCTCGCCCGGCGTATCGGGGAGGCGCCCGCATGAAACGGAAAATCCCCGTGTACTTCTGGTTTCCGGTCCTCGGGTGCATCGCGGGCGGAACCTTCTTCATGAACATTCCGCCCGTGGCCGGCCAGTTCATGCATCTCTTCGGCGTGGGCTACGCCGGGCTTTCCGTTTTTCTCAGCATTCTCTACTGGAGCCATTCCTTCTGCCAGATGCCGGGTGGGCTGCTCGTGGACCGCCTCGGCGTGGTGCGTTCCCTGTTGATCTGCCTGGTCGTCATGGTCGCGACGAACCTGGTTCCCTTTCTCGCGCCGGACAGCCTCACCCTGGCCATCGCCATGCGGGTCGTGCTCGGGCTCGTGACGGGGGCTTTTTTCCTGATCATGATAAAAATAATCAAGATCCTGACGCCCCCGGTCCACATCGCCCGGATGCAGGGTATGCACGGCGCGGCGTTTTGCCTGGGCACGCTGATTCCGTATCTGTATCTGCCGCCGACGGGGTCGTACGGATGGATGGCGTCCTATCTTTCCGGCGTGCTGTTCTGCGTCGTCATCGGGTTGTGCATGTTCCGCCTGCCTCTCGACCGCCTGCGCGAGAGCAAGGAAACCATGACCTTCTCCCAGGCGTTGCGGATGATGAAAAATATTTCGACCTCCAGGAACCTCTGGCTTCTCGGATGCTGTCACGGGTTTTTTTTCGGGACGATCAACACCTTCGGCAACTGGCTGCCGTCCATCCTCGCGGACATCCGGACCAGCAGCACGCCCGACGACTGGGCCGTGGCGACCGGCGCCATGTTGCTCGTCGTCCCCATGGGACGGGTGTTCGTGTCCTAAGTTATCGGCAGGATGACGCGGTGGGAGATCCTAACCCGCTTCTTGCTCGTCAACGGTATATGTTA
>JAJBSY010000306.1:0-3487 GCA_020861205.1 Deltaproteobacteria bacterium
ATCCTGGTCGCTCTGGAAATCGTCGTGCCCGGCGTGTTCCTGCTCTGGATCGGTATCGGCGCTCTCGCCACCGGCTGCATCGTGGGCGCGACCGGCATCATAAGCTGGGAAATCCAGTGCCTGATCTTCGTGCCTCTCGCGTTCCTTTCCCTTTTCATGGGAAGGAAGTTCATCCTCAAGGCGGCTCCGTCCGAGGATACCACCCTCAACCGTCGGCTGACGACCTATATCGGACGCCGGGCCGAAGTGGTGCAGGCGATCGTCAACGGCAAGGGGCGCATCCGGCTGGGAGATACCCTCTGGATCGTCCAGGGGCCGGATTGCCCCGTTGGCAGCCAGGTCACGGTAACCGGCGTTGACGGTTCGGAACTGATCGTCACGCGCGAAGACGAACCGGCACGGCCTTGACAACGGATACCGCGCCCTATTCCCGGCCCGGCCCGGCGACCGGTTCGGTTCACGTTCTCAGCGTGCACGACCTCGCCGTCTCCGGCGGCGGAGTGGCCAGGCTTGACGGCATGACGGTCTTCCTGGACAGGGGCCTGCCAGGGGAGACGCTCCGCTGCCGGATTACCGAGCGCAAGCCGCGTTTCGCCAGGGCGGAGGTCCTGGAAACGGTGACCCCCTCGCCGGATACCGCGCCGTCTTTCTGCGCTTTTAGCGACGCTTGCGGCGGGTGCGCCTGGACGACCCTCTCCTACCCGGCCCAGCTCGCCTGGAAAGAGCGGCAGGTGAAGGAAACCCTGCGGCGTATCGGCAAGGTTGATTTTGACCGGGCCGGGTATCTGCCAATCATCCCTTCGCCCCGGCCGACGCGATACCGCAACAAAATGGAATTCGCTTTCGGATTCGAAGGGGATGCGCCGGCCCTCGGGCTCCGGCAACGAAATTCCCGTGCCGTCGTGCCTGTTGCGGATTGTTCCCTTTGCGCCCTGCCGGTAACGGACATTCTCGCCGTCACCAGGCAATGGATGCGGGAAAAAAACCTCGCGCCCTATGACGGAAAAAACGGCTTCCTCCGCTTCCTCGTCGTGCGCTGCCCGGATTACACCCCGGACGGCGCGCCGCGCTGCCTGGTCGAATGCATCACCACCCCCGGCGGGCACACGCGGGATACCGAGGCTCTCGGCAAGCTGCTCATGGAAAAAACGCCCGCCACCGGGTTTCTTCATTCCATCCGCGCCGCCGGGGCGGATGTGGCTTACGGTGAAAAAACGGTCGTCTCCCTAGGCGAAACAACCGTTCGCGAACGATTCGGGGATGTCGTCCTCGAAGCCCCGGTCCGGGCGTTCCTCCAAGCCAACACGGCGGCAGCCGCGCTGCTTTATGAACAGGTTCGGGAATACGCGGAAAAAGAAAACACCGGCACCGTCTGGGACATGTATTGCGGCGTCGGCGGCATAGCCCTTTTCCTGGCGAAGGAAGGCAGGGTTGTCAGGGGTATAGAAACCGTGGACGAAGCAGTGCGTTTCGCGAGGAAAAACGCCGCCGCATCCCCCGGAGACCACGCCTTCATCCGGGATGACGCGGGGCTGGCGGCAACAAAGCTTTTCCCCCGGCCGGACCTGGTGGTTACGGACCCGCCCCGTGCGGGCATGTCGCCGGGTTTGCGGCGCGCCATCCTGGAACTGCACCCTTCCCGCGTCATCGCCATCAGTTGCGACGCCGCGTCCCTCGCGCGGGACGTGGCTGCCCTCGGTTCCGCCTACCGCGTGGAAAGCGCGCGGGCCGTGGATTTGTTCCCGCACACCCCCCATATAGAAACCGTGGCTCTCCTTTCATTGTCAAGCGGCTGAGAATTGATTAATACTGGTATTTCCAATGGGGATTTGCACCATCACCACCGCCGTGCCGCGACGTAGCAACGGGATTGCCCGCTCCCGGGCGGTCCCGGCGCTTTGGTTTTGCGTCCTGCTACTGGTATTCTCCTCCGGCTGTTCAAGCCGTGTCACCACGAACGCCATCCGGTCCAACCTCGCGTTGGGCAATCTTGAAACGCTCGAACATGATCTGGCGGAAACCCACGAATCCTACGGCGAATTCGTGACCGCCCTCAACCTGGCCCGCGTGTACCAGGTGCACGGCCGCTGGGTCGATTCGATCAAGGCCTTCGAGGACGCGCTGGTCCTGCTGGAAGACTATGAGGCGCGCGCGGTCGTCAACATGCGCGCCGTCCTCGCCGGGGCCGGGACCGTCCTGTTTTCGCGCGGGGCGGGCGAGTATTACGGCGTGGGGTACGAGCGGTCGCTCCTGCACACCTTCAACGCCGTCAACTACTTGATGCTCGGCGACTTCGCCGGGGCCGCCGTGGAAATGCGGCGAATGGACAAGCGCCAGGAAATCTGGCTGGAAGAATCCCAGGCGCGTATCGAGAAATACCTGGAGTCCGAAAAACGGCTTGAATCCCCCGACGAGCTGCCGCAGGGTTACACCATGCGCGATCTTCTGCGCGACCAGGAGGTGCGCGGCCTCCTGAACAACTACCAGGACCCGTTTTCCTATTCCCTGGGCTCTATTTTATACCGGCTGGCGGATGACCCCCAATCCGCCGAAGTGAGTATGCGTCGGGCGATAGCGTTGCACGACAACGCGAACCGTCTTTTCTCCCAGGCCTGGCCCGGACCGTCATCAGCAAAGGGCGATCAGGGCTCCGATGCCGTCCCGCCGGCTCCGCGCGTGCCGCCGATGCCGCAATTCCGCTCCGGGGACGGCGGGAAAAACGGCCTGAACGAAAACAATCCCCCAAAGACCCAGGAAGTGACCGTCATCGCCTTTACCGGCCTCGCGCCGGCGCTGCGGGTGGAAAACGTCCGGGCCTGGTTTCCGACCATCGGGTATATCCTTATCGACCTGCCTTCCTACGCGAACCCCGTATTCGGCGCCAAACCAGCAGTTACCGCGAGTTTTGGCTCGCAAACGAGCGATATCGGGTTGTACCCCCTGTTGCGGACCGACCTCCTCGCCTACCGCACGCTGTGGGACGAAGTCAGCATGGAAGTGACCTTCGCCATCAGCCGCGCGGCGGTCAGGGCCGGCATTTCCGCCGCCAGCTACGCGGCCGCCCGCTCCAATGAAGATACCCGGGAGTACGCTTCGCTCATCGCGACCCTGACGACCGTCCTGATGGATGTTTTCGCCAGTTCCATGGCAGAATCCGTCAGGAACTGGGAGACCCTGCCCAATACCGGCTATCTCGCCTTGGCGGACGTGCCGCGCGGCGGCACCGTCACCATAAGCGTCGGCGGCGACAAGACATCTGTGGACTTGCCCCCGGATGTGCGAGGGGTTATTATTATGGCTACGGAACTGTCCAATTCCAACTTGAAGGTGCATCATGTCACGTACTAGCTTTTTCGCGCTTGCCCTCTACTGTTGCCTCACCCTCGCGGGCTGCGGCAGGGCGACGCATGTGTACACCGATACCAAGGATGTCAAGATCGACACGATCAGCCATGTTTCGGATGGCGATTTCCTCGTTGTTTCCGCC
>JAJBSY010000306.1:3497-4315 GCA_020861205.1 Deltaproteobacteria bacterium
GCGACAGCAATTCCGTGCAGCACAGCGTGTACCGCGTGCTGTGGTTCGACAAGGACGGCGCGATGATCGAACAGACGGCATGGCGGCCGGTTATCGTCAAAGGCGGCGCCCCGGTCTACATAAAGGAACGCTCGACCGTTCCGGGCGCGACGGAGTATACCGTTCTTATCTCAAACGACGCGAGTTATTAACCATGAAATATCGTGCATACGCGCATATCGCGGCCCTGTTCGCCCTCGTGCTTCTTCTCGCCGCCTGCGGCGGCCCGCAGACGGGCCGCGTGACCGGAGACGGCGAAGTAACCTATGATGATTCCCAGGCCGAGGAAACCGTGACCACCGGATGGGGTTCCACGGACCTGCAAACGACGGCCGAGAGCATGACCCAGTCCCTGCTCGCCTCCCGCTGGATCGCCCAGGCCGAATCCCAGCCGAAAATCCGGCTGCGCGAAGTCAAGAACTATACGGACGAGCATATCGACACCAAAGGGATCACGGATAAAATCCGCGTCCGGCTGTTGCGTTCCGGCTCAGTCCGGTTCCTGGCCGACGAATCCAACCTTGATGATGTTTTCGCGGAGCGCGACCTGACGGAAACCGCCACAACCCGGAGTGAAAACAAACTTCTCGCGGACACCGACTACATCATTACCGGGGCCGTGCGTTCCATCAGAAAAAGGACCAAAACCGTGGGCGACGTGTTCTATCAAATCACCCTGGAAATGACCGATCCGCAAAGCGGCGAAATCGTCTGGGCGGATGAACAGGAAATCCGCAAACGGACGACCAAGCCCAAAATCGGCTGGTAACGGACCATTC
>JAJBSY010000396.1 GCA_020861205.1 Deltaproteobacteria bacterium
CGCTCGCCGTCCGCATCCGTGATGGCGCCGACCGGGAGCGTCCGTTCAAAATCGGTGGAGGAAGGAATCTCCCCGAGAAAAAGAATGTTCTCGCTGAGGCGGCAGGGCTCCCTGGTCAGGGTGAGCGCGTAGTGCGCCTCCAGGAAGGAACGGTCCACGGGGCAGCCGATGGATACGCCGTTTTCGCGCCGCGCTGCCAGGGCGTCCGGATGGGCGACGAGCGCGGGCCGGTTCGGCCGGATATGGTCGGGCAGGAAGGCCAGGCCGCGCGTATGGTCATTGTGCCCGTGCGAGAGCGCGATCTGCGTCACGCTTGCGAGGTCTATGCCAGTTTCGCGGCGTTTCGGATGAAGACGTCGGAATACCCGGCGTCGAGCAGAATCCTCGCGTCACCGTCTTCCACATAGTGACAGGCGGCGGGTTCGCCGAGGTATTAGCGGTCGATGAGCGTGTTGTTGTCCGCCAGGACGACGAGGCGCATGGTCTTCTCCCGGAAAAGGGTCGGTGCCGCCCTCCGGAGGCCGAAGCGCGGCGGGGGCCGGTATGGCCGCGAGTGTGTCAAAAACGCGTCCAAAAGGCAACGCGCGGTTTGGCGGGTTGCGCATCAATGTGCCTGATATTTCGTTGGGCTTTGCCGCGCGGAGCGCATGTATGTCCCATACGCTTCGCGCCGCGCGGCACTCGCCTTCCTCGTCTGAAGCAATTGTGGCTCTATCGGTTGTTTGATGCGGGCACGGTCCGGATTACGTGAAAATCATTGCCGGGACTTGACGGGGACGCGGAACCGGCATATAGAGACCCCATGAATTCGCACAACGCTCCCATAAACGCCTTTTCGTGGTGGCGGCTCTGGTGACCAGAGCCGTGGTATGGTGGCGCGCGCATTGATGTAACAGATCCGATGCAGGCAACAGAACCGCGGCAGTGAAACTGCAGCGGTTTTTTTATTCCCTGGTTCACTGCCGTGACAAAACAGGCCGGAACGGCCAAGGCGGTGAATACAATGGCTCAAGCTCTTTCCACCCTCCCTTCGTCCTATTGTGAAAAATTCTCCGGCGCGGCGGGTTTTTTCGGTCCCTACGGCGGGCAGCATATCCCTCCGGCCCTGGCGCCGGTCATCAACGCCATCGCGGATGCCTACGCCTCGGCCAAGGCCGATCCCGCGTTCCAGGAAGAACTCACTTACTATCTCAAGCAGTATTCCGGCCGCGAAACACCGCTGTTTTTCGCCAGGAACCTGACGGAAAAACTCGGCGGCGCCAAAATTTACCTCAAGCGCGAGGACCTGAACCATCTCGGCGCGCACAAGGTCAACAATACCCTCGGCCAGATTCTGCTCGCCAAGCGCATGGGCAAAACCAAGATCATCGCGGAAACCGGCGCGGGCCAGCACGGCGTGGCCACCGCCGCCACGGCCGCGCTCATGGGTATGCGCTGCACCGTGTACATGGGCGCCATCGACGTGGAGCGCCAGTACCTGAACGTGGAACGTATGCGTATGCTCGGCGCGGACGTCGTTTCCGTCACCACCGGCGGCGCGGGCCTGAAGGAGGCCGTGGACGCGGCCCTGGATGCCTGGGTCGCGGATCCGGAAATCTTCTACCTCATCGGTTCGGCGGTCGGACCGCACCCCTACCCGGTCATGGTCCGGGACTTCCAGTCCGTCATCGGGAACGAGGCCCGCAAACAGATCCTGGAGGCCGAAGGCCGCCTCCCGGATTACTGTCTCGCCTGCGTGGGCGGCGGCTCCAACGCCATCGGCCTGTTCCACCCCTTTATCGGCGACAAAAGCGTGCGCCTGGTCGGGGTGGAGCCCGGCGGCAAAGGGGTGAAAGTGGGCGAACACGCGGCCACCCTGTCCTACGGGCAGCCCGCCGTTCTGCACGGCTCCTTCTCTTACGTGCTCCGGGACGGCGAAGACGTCGCGCCCGTGCATTCCATTTCCGCCGGGCTGGATTACCCCGGCGTCGGGCCGGAACACAGCCTGCTCAAGGATGAGGGCCGCGCGGAATACGTGACCGTTTCCGACGCCGAGGCCGTGGACGCCTTCCTGACCCTGAGCCGGACCGAGGGCATCATTCCGGCCCTGGAGTCTTCCCACGCGGTCGCCCAGGCCATGAAAATGGCTCCCGGCCTGGATAGGGACGCGATTCTCCTGGTCAGCCTCTCCGGCCGCGGCGACAAGGACGTTGACCAGATCGTCGCCCTGACCAAGGCATAATTTTCCGCGCGGGCTTGCTTCCTTCGCCCCCGGTTCCCGACGCCCGCCGCCCCGGCGGGCGTCGCAACAGGCGCGCATGGTATCGGGCGCAAACGGGTCTTACGCCGCATGGTCTGTAACCGCCGCAAGCGCCCGTAACCGTTGGCTGATAATGGTGTACGCCCCTTGCCCGGCAGGGGGCTTGTTGTAGCTTGGAAACCTCGTCTCCGCCCCATTGTCCGGCCATAAGTGAAAAAAAGCGCCCGCCGTTTCGGGCGGGCGCTTCATCGATTACTTCCCGGTTTCCTAGGCGATGGTCATGAAGATATCCCGGATTTCCTCCGCGGAAAGCTCCCGGGGATTTCCTTTCATGGCGGCGTCGTTCCGGGAGTTCTCGATCAGCAGATCGAGATTTTTCATAAAGGTTTCCCTGTCCAGGCCGATATCCGCGATTGTTCGCGGGCATTTGGCCTGGGTCAGGAGGTTTTCCAGGATGGCGAGCAAGCCTTCCAGCGCCTTGGTATCGTCCGTCTCCTCCACGCCGAGATACCGGGCGATCGTCGCATACTCCTTCAGCCGCACCGGCGCGTTGGCCCGGATGACGGCGGGCAGCATGATGGCGACCGAGGTCCCGTGGGCCATATGCCTGAGGGTGGACAGCTGCTTGCCCACCCCGTGGGAAGCGCCCGAGGCGCGGCTGGCGAGCTCGAGCCCGCCCATGGTGGCGGCGATCTGCATTTCGGAACGGTAGTCGAGGTTGCCCGGTTCTTTGAGGACCAAAGGCAGGTAGGTCACGACCTTTTTCATGGCCTCGAGGGCGAACCCGTCGGCAAAGGCGTTCGGTGGCTTGTTGCACACATACCCTTCGATGGCGTGGACGAAAGCGTCAAGGCCCGTGGCCGCCGTGACGGACGGGGGCATGGTCAGGGTATAGGCCGGGTCCAGGATCACGTAATCCGGGATCATCTGGTAGTCCGCTATGCCGCGTTTGATATAGGGCATATCCGGGTTGCCCGAAGGCACGAACAGGACGCCTATGGGCGTCACCTCCGAGCCCGTGCCGCTGGTGGTGGGCACGGCCACGAATTTCGCCTTGCGGCGGATCGGCGGCAGGTTGAAGCGGTCGGAGAGCTGTTCCAGCGTGATGTCGGGATGCTCGTAATAGACTTCCATGACCTTGGCCGCGTCCAGGACGGAACCGCCGCCGATGGCGACGATCAGGTCCGGCCGGAATTCGCGCATGGGCGCGGCGGCCTCCCGCACGTAGTCAAGGGTCGGTTCCTGCCCCTGGCCGAAGCTGATCGCGTACTCGGTGCCCTGCTTTTTGAAGATGGCTTCAAGTTCCGCGAAAAGCGCGGGGTTATACTGGTGAAAGACGGCGTCCACGACCAGGAAAGCGCGTTTCGCCTTCAGTGTGGCGATAAATTCGATGCTTCCCTGGCCGTAGAGGATACGCCGGGGAAAGTTGGTTGCCAGCATGGTGATACTCCCGCGTGACGCTCCGCCCGTGAACCCGGCCGGAAGTCACGCTCCGGGGCGCGGGACGGGCCCGCGCTCCCGCTGATAGCGTGGTCGGGTTGAGCCCTGCCGGACGCGGTATCGCGTCCGGCAGGGGAGAAGGTTACAGCACGTTCTTGGAGGCGTCGAAGAACTCGCCGAACAGCTCTTCCTCGGAAGGCTTGTCCTCGGGAATGGGGCGAGCCACCCAGGTGCTGTTGTAATAATACTTCAGCGCGATGTTGTCGGAAACAATGTTGCCGCCCCAGGTGCCGCAACCGAGGCTGGACGTCATCGGCATACCGTTGTTGAGCGCGCCCGCGTTGGCCTTGGACTGGGGCTGGCGCACCATGATGCGGGTGACCGGGGCGCGCATGGCCAGCTGGTGGATGTGGTCGTCGTTGAAGCTGTAGATGCCGCAGGAATGGCCCTTGCCGCCGACCTCGTACACGGCTTCCATCATTTTCAGGGCGTTCTCGAAATCGCCTTCGTACTTGTAGAGCGCCAGAACGGTGGTCAGCTTTTCCCGGGAGAAGGGATGTTCCTTGCCGATGCCGGTTCCGTTGACCATCAGGAAC
>JAJBSY010000317.1 GCA_020861205.1 Deltaproteobacteria bacterium
ATAGTATATCTTATAGACCACTATATTTTTTATAGACATTGCTATATTTGTTTTACGGTTGGCCCGAAAAGCGGGCTCCAGCCGTTCGACGGCGGTCATGGACACATGGCTATTGCGGCAGGTTCGCGAAGTGTTCCACGAGGTAGTCCGCGAACAGGCGCACTCTGTGCGGAGGCTGGCTTCCTGCCATGACGAGGTTGAGTTCGATGCCCGGAACGGTCCAGCCGTGAAGGATGGGAACAAGCTCCTGGTCTTCCAGGCCCGGATGGCTCAGGATGGCCGGCGCCAGCCATGTGACGCCGAGACCGGCAAGCGCCAGCTCGAGAGCCAGGCTGATGCTGTTGACGGTATGCACGGGCTTGATGGCGACGGATTCGGATTTTTTGCCTTTCCACATGGTCCACACCCCTCCCTGCTGGGGCATGGCGATACAGGGCATATTCCCGAGATCCCGCGGTGTTCGCGGTTCCGGATATTGCTCCAGCAAGGCCTTGGATGCGTATAGCGCCGGTTTCAGGCCGATGAGCTTGCGGGCCCGAAGGTCGGAGTCGGGCAGGGGGCCGACCCGGATATCGATGTCGAAGGGTTCGGTCAACAGATCGACCCACCGGTGCATGAACAGCATGGAAAGATGGATGTCAGGCCATTTCTTGGCGAAATCACCCGTTACGCCCCACATGTAGGTGTGGTACACGTCGGCCGGCACGGCCACCCGAACCGGGCCGGCGGGCTTTGTCATGTTGTGGACGACCTCGTCGTACAGGTTCTGCGTTTCCGTGAGAAGATACCGGCACTTGTCATAAAACAGCCTGCCGCTGTCCGTCAGTTCCACGTGCCGCGTGCTGCGCAGAAACAGCGCGATACCGAGCCGTTCCTCAAGCAGGGCGATCCGGCGGGAGAGCGTGGAGATATACATGTCCAGCTTTTCCGCCGCCAGGGTAAAACTTTTGTGCTTCGCCACTTCCACGAAAAGCGGCATGTCGCGCAGCATTTCCGGCAGCTCCAGGCGATGGGCGTTCATTATTCCCTCCAGGGAAAAAAGATTTCTTTTCACGTCATATATTTCTCTTATCAGCAATGATACCCCTCTGTCCAACGGCGACAAAAAACAGCTCGGGCCGTTATGGGCGTTTTATACCGCCCTGAAAGACAGGAGGAATCTTTCATGCGACAGACAGTTCAGAATACCATAATCCTTGCAAGCCTGGTGGCGCTGCTTGCGTTTTCCCTCGCCGGATGCGGCGGGACCTCGTCCGCGGCGGCCCCGTCCGGACCCTCTTCTCCCGAAGTGCGCTACATGCCGGTCTCGGGCAAGAAAATAACGCTTACCCGCGAGCTTCCCGGCCGCGTGGTTCCCTTCCGCGTTTCCGAAGTGCGGCCCCAGGTCGGCGGCATCATCAAGGAACGGTTGTTCGAGGAAGGTTCGGACGTAACCGCCGGGCAGGTACTCTACCGGATAGACCCCGCCCTGTATGAAGCCGCCTACAACAACGCCAGGGCGGAACTCGCCCGCACGGAAGCCAATCTCGCCTCCGCCCGGCTGCTTGCCCAGCGCTACGCGAAGATCGTGAAGACCAACGCCATCAGCAAGCAGGATTACGACGACGCGGTGGCCGCCCACAACCAGGCCAAAGCGACCGTGGAAGCTGCCCGGCAGGCCTTGGAAACCGCGAAGATCAACCTCGGCTATACCGAGGTGACGGCTTCCGTCGGCGGCCGCATCGGCCGGTCGTTCGTCACCCCGGGGGCGCTTGCCACCCAGAACCAGGCCGATCCTCTGGCTACCATCCAGCAGCTCGACACGGTGTACGTGGACGTAACCCAGTCCAACGCGGAACTGCTGAAGCTGCGCCGCGCGCTCGCGGCCGGGCGGCTGCGGTCCGGCGGGCCGGATTCCGCGAAGGTCCGCCTGGTGCTTGAGGACGGATCGCCCTATGCGGAAAATATCGCGGGCATGGAACGCGGCGAAACGCCCAAGTGGATCGAGGGCACGCTGCTTTTCTCCGACGTGACCATCGACCAGAGCACCGGCGCGGTCACCATGCGCGCCACCTTTGACAACCCGCACAAGATCCTGCTGCCCGGCATGTACGTGCGCGCCGTCCTGGAGGAAGGCGTCAGCGAAAACGCCGTGCTCGTGCCCCAGAAGTCGGTTATGCGCGACAGCCGGGGCGATCCGTACGTGTACGTGCTGACCAAGGACAAGCCCCAAAACGCGGGGGATGAAGCGCAGGACCTGAACGGCGGCGAATATTACGTGGCCCGCCGGACGATCAGCATAGACAGGGATTACCAAAACAACTGGCTGGTCACCGCCGGCCTTGCTGAAGGTGACCTGCTGCTGGTGGACGGCCAGCAGAAGGCCCGGCCCGGCGCTATCGTCCTGGGCACGCGCCTGGAAAATACGTCCTTCGCGGTCAACGGGAACTGGGATGACGCGCCGTCAACCTCCAACACCGGCGACAGGGGGTAGGTCATGGCGCGTTTTTTCATCGACCGCCCCATTTTCGCCTGGGTCGTCGCTATCATGATCATGCTTGCCGGCGCCTTGTCCCTCGCCAACCTGCCCATCGCCCAGTATCCGGAAATAGCCTCGCCGGAAGTCGCGGTCACCGCGACCTATCCGGGTGCTTCGGCCAAGACCGTGGAAGACACGGTCACCCAGGTCATCGAGCAGCAGATGAAGGGCCTGGACAACCTGCTCTACATGTATTCCACCTCGGACAGTTCCGGGCAGGGCACGGTCAATTTCGCCTTCAAGACCGGAACGGACATCGATATCGCCCAGGTGCAGGTGCAGAACAAGCTCTCGCTCGCGACGCCGCTTCTTCCGGAAGAAGTGCAGCGCCAGGGCATCTACGTCACCAAATCCGTGAAGAACTTCCTTATGGTGGTCTCCTTCTATTCCGAAGACGGCAGTATGCAGGAAGCGGACATCGGCGATTACGTGGCTTCCAACGTGAAAGATCCGGTCGGCCGCATCGAGGGCGTCGGCGATACCACCCTGTTCGGCGCCCAGTACGGAATGCGGATATGGCTCAAGCCGGACCGCATGGAGCAATACCGGCTCAACCCCTCGGACGTTATCGCGGCCATCCGCGAGCAGAACGCCCAGGTTACGGGCGGCCAGGTCGGCTCCGGGCCCGCCCCGTCCGGCCAGCAGATCAACGTGACGATCAACGCGGCTTCGCGGCTTGAAACGGTCGAGGAGTTCGAGAACATCCTGCTCCGCACCAATCCGGACGGCTCGCGGTTGTACCTGCGGGACGTCGCCGACGCGGAATTGAACAACGAGAGCTTCAACGCCAAGGGCCTCTATAACGGAATGCCGTCGGCGGGTTTGGCCATCAAGCTGGCTTCGGGCGCCAACGCCCTGGACACGGCGGGCAGGATCAAGGCGGAAATCGAGGCGCTGGAACCGTTTTTCCCGCAGGGCCTCAAGGTCGTCTATCCGTATGACACGACCCCGTTCGTAAGCCTTTCCATCAAGTCCGTGTTCCATACCCTGGTTGAGGCCATCGTGCTGGTCTTCCTGGTCATGTACCTCTTTCTGCAAAGCTTCAGGGCGACCCTCATTCCCACCATCGCGGTGCCCGTGGTGCTGCTCGGCACGTTCGGGGTGCTGGCCGCGGCGGGGTTCTCCATAAATTCCCTGACCATGTTCGGGATGGTGCTGGCCATCGGCTTGCTGGTGGACGACGCCATCGTGGTGGTGGAAAACGTGGAGCGCCTCATGCGCGAGGAAAACCTGCCGCCCAAGGAAGCGGCCGGGAAATCCATGGACCAGATCACCGGCGCCCTCGTCGGCGTGGCCATGGTCATCTGCGCGGTGTTCGTGCCCATGGCCTTCATGAGCGGCTCCACGGGCGTCATCTTCCGGCAGTTCTCCATCACCATCGTCACGGCCATGGTGCTCTCCGTGGTCGTGGCGATCGTTCTGACCCCGGCGCTTTGCGCCACCATGCTGCCGGAAAGGATGCATCACGCGTCCGCCGGACTCTTCGGCCGGTTCAACCGCTGGTTCGAAGCCGTGACGGCCCGGTACAAGAACGGCGTGGGCCGCCTTATCGCCAAGCCGTTGCGGCCCCTGGCGGGATTCTGCTGCGGCCTCGCGGTTATCGCCTTCCTGTTCTTCCGGCTGCCTTCGGGCTTTTTGCCGGACGAAGACCAGGGCACCATCCTGACCACGGTGCAGCTCCCCTCGGGCGCCACGTTCGAACGCACCATGGAGGGTCTGGAACAGGTA
>JAJBSY010000104.1 GCA_020861205.1 Deltaproteobacteria bacterium
CCTTGCCCGCGCGCATATGTTCGGTCATCCGGCGGGAAACCACGTCGCGGGAAGACAGTTCCGCCTTTTCAGGCTCATAGATATGCATGAACCGTTCTTCGTTGACGTCGAGAAGCGTTCCGCCGTCGCCGCGGCACCCTTCGGTCACCAGGATGTCCGTCGGCACGATGCCGGTGGGGTGGAACTGGATGGCCTCGGGGTTGCCGAGGGGGACCACTCCCGTGTCCATGGCGATGATGTGCCCGCCGCCCTCACAGATGACAGCGTTGGTCGTGGCCTTGTAAATCCGGCCGAAACCGCCGGTAGCGATGGCCGTGGCCTTTGCGCGGAAAACTTCCAGTTCGCCGGTGCGCAACGAGCGTACGACGGCCCCGGTGCAGGCCTTGCCGTCATGGATGAGCGCTATGGCCTCGCGGCGGTCCATGACCTTGATGCCGAGCATGGCGGCGTGGTTGTCCAGCGTGCACATGACCGCGTGGCCGGTGCCGTCGGACGTGTAACAGGTGCGCCACTTGGCGGTGCCGCCGAAAGCGCGGGCCGTTATCAGCCCTTCCTGTTCCTTTTTCTCTTCTTTTTCAAAACGTTCGCCGCCTTTGAAGTAGTAATCCTTCCCGGCTTCAACGCGGTTCCAGGGCACCCCCCAGGCCGCCAGGCGGCGCATTTCGATGGGTGCGGCGTCCGCGAAAAGGCGGGCCACCTCCTGGTCGCAACCCCAGTCGGAACCTTTGACCGTGTCGGTGAAATGCACGTCAGGATTGTCGCCTTCGCCCATGACGCTGTTGCCCAAAGCGGCCTGCATACCGCCCTGGGCGGCGGAAGAATGGGAGCGGCGAGCCGGGACAATGGACAGCACGACAACATCAAAGCCGTTGGTAGCGGCCTCAACGGCCATCCGTTCACCGGCCAGGCCGGCTCCAATGACAAGAAGGTCGGAAGTATAGGTTTGCATGGTTTCTCCTCGATCAGGCCAGCGTTAAGAAACGGATGATGGTCAGGAGGCCCACGACCATGAACACGGCAAACAGGATAAGCTCGGCGCGCTTCGCCGCGGGACGGGTGCCGGAGGAGATGACCCCCCACTTGACGCCGATGCGGTAAAAACCGACGCTGACGTGCATTTCCACCATGGGCAGCAGGATCAGATAGAAAAAGGTCCAACCGGTGCTGGACATGCGGGCCGCGGACTTCATGGCCGAGATGGGCAGATCGTTGAGGACGACCCACATATGGATGCCGCCCATGATCAGAATGATCATGGCGGTCCCCGCCTGGACGAGCCAGAGCCACGTATCCCTGTGTTTCAGCAGTTTGGCATGGGACCAGATTGTTTTCTGGTCATTGGCGGCAAAGGGCATCTTGCGGGCGGCCAACACGAAGTGGACCAGGAAAATACAGAAAATTACCGGTCCGCCGATTTGGGCCATGTAGGTGGCCTCAAAAAACCAGGCAATGGCGTCCATTACTTTTGGAGACACGATGACCGATGAAACCAGGATCATATGGCTCCACATGAAAAGAATCAGCGTTGCGCCTGAAAGCATCTGAATCCAGTCCAGAAAGGCGTCACGCCGGCCGGGGCGGGTCAGGTGCATGGTCGCATCTACTGCCATGGTACCCTCCTAACAAAGGTTGCGGTGAAAAAATGACGCGTTGCCGCGTTATGCCCAATAAGCCTGATTTACCGGAGTTTAACGTGCCGAGGGTGCAACGCCCGCGGCCAGGGTTTCTCATGCCGGTCGTGAAAATAAGCACAAGAGAGACAAAAAAGCAACAAATACTTGGCAATTTCCGACGACTAAAACCGGCTGGCAATCTTTCCCGTTTCATACCAGAAAGAATACGGTTTCAGAAGAAATAATAGTACGGTGAGTGTGATTATTCCAGGTCCAGGGGGCGTGGCTCCCGTGCGAGCACGTCGATCACGCTGAACGTGGTAAAGGCGGTGTTGCCGTGTTCATCCACAAGCGACAGCCGGTGTGTCCCGGGTTTCAAGGGCCACAGGATCGAAGCGCCTTTCTCCTGCACGCCGAAGAATTCCTGGTTGATGAACCAGTAGACCTTGCCCTGGGCCCCCTCGCACGCCAGATTGATCTGCTGCTGTTTGGCGTGGGGCGTCATGTAAAAGCGCGTACCGGGCTGCGGCATGGTTATATCGATGCGTTCCTTGCGCGCCACGCTGGTTGCGGGGGTGTCCGCGTAAGATTCCAGTTCCGGCGGCAATACCGTCCGCAGGGCGCCATCCCGCATGGTGTGAATGGAGCAGGGGGTCGAGCGGGACACCCCGCGTATGCGCCAGGCCAGCTTGCGGTTCGGGCAGAACGGCGTTGCCGGGGTACCGGAAAAAGCGCAGGCCGTATACCGTTCGAGATCGTGGGGCGGCGAATACCAGGGAACGTCTTTCGTCTCATGGGGGATATCCCGAATGAGGCGCAGCGCCAAAGGCGCGGCGACCGGAAGGCCGCTCAAGGCCGGATGGGGCAAACCCTGGGGATCCCCGAGCCAAACCGTGACGGTGTGTTTCGGCGTATACGCGGCTGTCCAGGCGTCACGGAGCCCGTAAGAGGTTCCCGTCTTGAAGGCGACGACCCGGCCTTGCGCCTTGAGCGCCTCCCGGATAACGGGACCCATGCGACCGGTTTCACGCAGACAGTCCGCGATAAGATACGCGGCGGACGCCGAAAAAAGCCGCTGTTCGCCCAGCCTGCCGGATTCCGATGCCGCCTGCAGGGACGTGAGTGGCCGGTATACGCCAAGAGTCGCCAGGGTCGCGAAAGCCTGCATGGTCTGAAGGAGCGTTACCTCGCAACCGCCGAGGGCGAGGGAGTCGCCGTAGTGGCTCGCGGGTTTGTTCAGCAGGGAAAACCCCACGGTCCGGAGGAGCTGGATGACGGGTTCGTTCCCGGCCTTGCGGAGGATTCTGACGGCCGGAGCGTTGAGGGAGTTCGCCAGGGCGAATGCCGCGCTGACCGGTCCTCTATAGCGTCTGTCATAGTTGCGCGGCGCCATCCCTGCGAAAGACAGGGGGGTATCCGCCACAAGAGATGCTGGGACGATGCTCCCCTGTTCCACGGCAAGCAGGTACACGAAAGGTTTCAGGATCGACCCCGGCGAGCGGGGGGCGTTGCCGCAGTCCACCCACTGGGTTTGCGTTTTCAGGTCGAAACGTGCGTTGCCAACATACGCGAGCAGGGTACCGGCGGTATTGTCCATGATGCCGCCCGCCGCCGTTATGTTGACGGGAAAGGGTGAGAGCGCGTCGTCGAGCTGCCGTTCCAGCATCGTTTGCAGGAAGGGGTCCAGCGTGGTTTTCACCGGGGACGAACCCTGGTGCCAATACCCGGCGGGGAGGCTTCGCAAGGTAAAATCAGCAAAATGCCGAAATTTTTGGGGGATAGCCGTTCGTCCTTGCGGCAGCTTTTCAAGCATGGCCATGGCGATATCGCTTTCGGAAGCGACGTTCCGTTCCCGCAGGCGTCCAAGAATGGCGTTGCGGCGCGCCAGAATAAGGTCCGGATTTTTATCCGGCCTGTAGAGGGAGGGGCCGCGCAACATGCCTATGAGCATGGCGGATTCGGCAAGAGAAAGCTCTTCGGCCTTTTTGCCGAAATAGCTCCTGGCCGCGGCCTCCACGCCTCTGACCGGGCCGCCGAACGGTGCGCGGTTCAGGTACAGCTCCAGAATTTTTTTTTTGGGCAGTTCCCATTCGAGCTTTACCGCCTGGGCGAACTCCATGACCTTGCTTGCGACGCTGCGTTCGCGCGGGTAGGTCAAACGGATCACTTGGCTGGTTATGGTCGAGGCCCCGGAGACGACCGAACCGGACCGCAGGTTCTGACGCAAGGCCCGGGCGAGCGCGAAAACATCCAGACCGAAATGGCTGTAAAAACGTCTGTCCTCCACATCCAGGGCGACAAGGGGGAGCCATTTTCCCATCCGGGCGAGGGGCACGGGAAGACAGTATTCTTCGGTGGAGGAGAGCCGGGCGTGGAACAAATCGTCGTTTTTGTCGAGCAACGCCGGGGAAACGGGCCATGTGACGGCGTCCGGCAACGGCGAGGGGACGGCGAAAACGAGCAGGCCGGCGAGCACGGCCGCCCCTGCCACGGGAAACAACGCGAACCGGAAAAGAGCCCGGCGGGAGGGATAAGGAATTTTCATGCGTACTTGCAATAGCCCCCGGAAATACATGACAAAAACAGCCGGGAGAATACGCGCGGATTGCGCGTTCCG
>JAJBSY010000297.1 GCA_020861205.1 Deltaproteobacteria bacterium
CCGCTTCGCGGCGTGTAAAGCTCGACCAAGCCGATCTCGCGGGCCTTGTTGCACTTCGTTTCACAAAGCCGGGCATTTCGCCCCGAAATATACTTTCAAAGTTACAATGCTCTCGGGAATATTTTTCCTCGGACAAAGAAGAAGCAAATTCCATTCCAGGAATAAAATTCTTCCGCCGACAAAAAAGCGGGGAAGGTTTTTGGCCTTCCCCGCTTTTTGTCAGTTTTCGTAATACGATCGCAATGTCTGGCTTCGCACCGGATGCCGCAGTTTTCGCAGCGCTTTCGCTTCGATCTGCCGGATGCGTTCGCGGGTGACGTTGAACAATTTTCCGACTTCTTCCAGAGTATGGTCGCTCTTTTCCCCGATACCGAACCGTTTGCGCAGGACCTGCTCTTCCCTCGGCGTAAGATCCGCGAGGACGCTGGTAATCTGCTCGGAAAGCTTGGTGTTGACCACTTCCTCAGCGGGAGCGACGGCGCGCTTGTCCTCGATGAAGTCGCCGAGACTGGAATCTTCCTCGTCGCCGATAGGCGTTTCAAGAGAGATGGGCTCTTTGGCTATTTTGAGGACCTTCTTCACCTTGTCTATGGGATAATCCATCCGTTCGGCGATTTCCTCCGGCGTGGGGTCGCGTCCCAGTTCCTGCACGAGATAGCGGGAGATGCGGATCAGCTTGTTGATCGTCTCGATCATGTGGACGGGGATACGGATGGTCCTGGCCTGATCCGCGATGGCGCGGGTAATGGCCTGCCGGATCCACCAAGTGGCGTAAGTCGAAAACTTGTAGCCGCGCTGGTATTCGAACTTGTCCACGGCCTTCATGAGCCCGATGTTCCCTTCCTGGATAAGATCGAGGAATTGCAGCCCGCGGTTGGTGTATTTCTTGGCGATGGAAACCACAAGGCGCAGGTTGGACCGGATGAGCTCCTGTTTCGCGCGCATGGCTGCGATATTGCCCCGTTTGATGCGCCAGAGCACCTCTTCAAGGTCCGCGGCGTTATGGCAACATTTATCCTGCAGCCGCGCCAGGATTTCCACTTTGCCGAGGATCATTTCCTTGAAGGAAAAAAGTTCCTCGACGTTCAAGCCGAGCGCTTCGGCCAGAACCACCGGGTTTTCCTCACGTTCGTCCAGTTTGCGGAACAGCTCCATAACCTCGGCCTGGCTCTTTCCGGTGGACAGGATATAGGCGGAAAGGTCTCGCTGGCAGTTGTGCATCTGGCGAACGTAGTCTTCAACGGTTTCGATTATCCGGTCGATGAGGGTCTTTTCCAGCTTGATGTCACGCAAGCGGGTAACGACCTCGTCCTTGTAGGCCACGATTTCCTTTTGCAGGGCGGCCACTTTCTTTTCAAGGGTGTTGCATTCGTCAAACCGCGTATAGAGCTTGCGTTTCTTTTTATACATGCCCTTGATTTCATCCAGGAGCAGGATAACGCGCTGGCGCTGGTTCATTTCGTCTTCGCTGGGATCGTCTTCCTCGATGGTCTTGACCACGTCTTTCAACTTGATGCGGTTCTGCTTCAAATCTTCGCCGACGCTGATAAGTTCCTCGACGGCCACGGGCACTTCAACCAGGGCGTACAGCACGTCCTGTTCCCCGGTTTCGATCTTCTTGGCGATGACCACTTCGCCGTCACGGTCAAGCAACGGAACGGCGCCCATTTCCCGCAGGTACATCCGCACCGGGTCCGTGCTGCGCGAAGAGTAATCGGTAACGTCTTCCTCTTCCACCATGTCGAGATTCGGTTCCGGTACGACTTCGTCTTCCGGATCCCCGGAGGAAACGGAAATTTTCTTGGCTTCCTTCTCGGAATCGACGATGGCGATGTCCATCTGGTCGAAAATGCCGATGACGTCCTCGATCTGCTCGGGCGAACTCATTTCCGCGGGCAAGGCCTTGTTTACCTCGTCAATGGTGAGGAAGCCCGTTGATTTGCCCTTGGCGATCAGCACTTTGATCTGTTGTATTTCCTTAATGTTGCCCATGCTTCCTCCGCACTGTTTCCGTCAGAGCCTGCAACAGCTCCCTATCAAAATCGTCACCCGAACTCGTCTGCCGTATGGCGGCAAGACAATTCCTGCCTTGCCGCTCGGCGCCAATGCTGTCCAGCCGATTGCAAATTTCCGCGAGTTCCTGTTCTTTACGCGCGGCCTCCGTTCCCGCCTCGTCGCGGGGGACCGGCGCGTGCATTCGGGTAATAACCCAGAACCCTCTGTGCTTATCGGTCAAACGGCTGAAAACATCATCCGCCTCGTATTCGGGCGCGCATTCGCTTATATGCGCCCACAATTCACGGAAAAACGCGTTGTCGAGAAGCAACTCGGCGCCGTGTTCCCGTAGCACCGGCAACTGATGCGGGTTGCGCACCAGGTATCGGATAAGCTCCACTTCAAATCCGCGATCCGGCAAATGTTCCTGTCCCGCGAGCGGCGCTTCCCTGAGGGTTCGCACCGAAGCGGCCGGGGCGGCCTGCGCGGCGAAACGGGCAGTCCGCTCCACGCCGGGAAGACCCTGCCGCAAGCTTGCCTCGTCCAATTCCAGGCCGCGCGCCAGTTTGGAAACGTATCCCGGAAGCAGTTCCGGTAGTTCCACCTGGCGCAAAAAATTTTTGACCCATGCGACCGCTTCCCGGGGCGCTTCCGCCCGCAACACGCGGATGCAGAAATCAAGCCCGTCCGGAGCCGTCTCCCGCAACGATTCGAACGCTTCCGGTCCGGCCCCGTGCAACAGGCTGTCAATATCCTCGCCTTCCGGCATGAGTACCACACGGCAGCGCATACCCTTGGCAACGGCCATTTCCACGCCCCGCAGGGCCGCCTTGCGCCCAGGGCCGTCACCGTCGAACAGCAGCTCCAGGGTGGAGCAGAACCCGCCCAGACGCTTTACCTGTTCCGGCGTCAACGCCGTTCCCAGAACACCGCAGGCGTTGGTATACCCATACTGGTGCAGGGTCAGAACGTCCATGTAGCCCTCGGTCAACATGGCGAACTTTTTCGCGCTTATACTCCGGCGGGCCTGAAATAGTCCGTACAGGTGATCGCCCTTTTTGTAAATCGGCGAATCGGCGCTGTTTATATATTTTGCCGCATCCTCGTCCGGATTTATAATACGCCCGCCAAAAGCGATCACATGCCCCGCCAGGTTGCGGATGGGGAACATAAGCCGCCCGCGGAACCTGTCGTAAGGCGATCCCCTGTCCGACGAGCTTAATAGTCCCGCCTTGACCGCCATATCCGGCGCGAACCCGGCCCTGCGCAACGTGTCGGCCAGCCCTTGCCACCCGCGCGAACTCCAGCCGAGGCCGAAGCTTTCCTGTATTTCCGGCGCCAGCCGCCGATTTTCAATATAGGCCCTGCATGACGCTCCGTCGTCACCGGCAAGATTCCGGCTGTAATACCCGGCGGCAAGCTCATACATTTTGAGGAAGGCCCGGCGATCCCGGGTGGCGTTATCCGCTTCGCCGTCTTTGCGGCCCCCGCGGGTTTCGAGCTTGACGCCGGCTTCCTCGGCCAGTTGCTCCAGCGCTTCGCGAAACTCCAATCCGTTGATCCGGGCGTAAAAATCGAAAATATCACCGGAAGCCTGGCACCCGAAACAGTGAAAGAACCCTTCCTCCTCGTTAACGGAAAACGAGGGTTTTGTTTCCTGATGGAAAGGGCACGGCGCGACCCATCGGTTTCCCTGGCGCTGCAACGTGACATAGCGCCGGACAATGTCGGCGATATTAAGCCGCGCCTTGATTTCCTGCGTGGCGGATCGTCCCGAATATGTTCCGCTCACACCGTCCCTCTACCTTAAGACCACGCACGTTACACCGTCGCCGCCCTGGTCCTCGGGAGCGACGGAAAAAGACGCCACCGGCGGATAATTCTTCAAAAGCGCGTGCACTTCACGGCGCAGGGCGCCGGTACCGCGGCCGTGCAGAACCTCCAGTTCCGTGCGGCCATTCATTATAGCCGCATCCAGAAACCGTTCAAGTTCCATTATAGCAATATCAGCACGCATTCCGCGAAGGTCAAGGCGTATTCCCGTTCCGGGACGGTAATTTCCCGGAGCGGAAACGCCCCGGGTCGGGACGTGGGGAACATCGCCGCGTTCCCTGTTCCGGACCGGGACGCAATCCGCCATATCCGCCCAAAGGGTGATGCCGGACAGGTCCAGGCGGACCTTCTTGCGACGCGCATCCACTTCCCGCACGATGCCGTCCTTGTCCCAGGC
>JAJBSY010000089.1 GCA_020861205.1 Deltaproteobacteria bacterium
AACTCATGGTGGCCCGCATATCCGAAATCTGCGGCCCCAACGAAGCCGTGGACTTCTTCGTGGCCAAGGATGCAAAGGAAGCCGAACTTTTCTGGGAAGACCGCCACCGGCTCTCGGCCATCGCCAAACGCACGTCGGGCTTCAAAATCAATGAAGACGTGGTCATCCCCATCGACGAGGTGCCGCGTTTCGCGAGGTTCCTCGAACAGATCAACCTCGAGGGCATGGCCCGTTCGTTCCGCCGCGCCCTTCAGGAAGTAGGCCGACTGCCGGGCTTTCCCGAAGACGACAAGGACATGAACCGCGAATTTTCCTACGCCTCCAAAGTCATGAAGGGCGAAGTACCGGCCTCCGAAGTGTCGGACCAGGAAATGGAGCTGCGCGCCGTCCTGTACCTCAAAATGTTGCAGGAACGGCATCCCGACCTGGCCAAAAAAATCGACGCCATCGAAAAGCGCATGAACGCCACCCGCATCGTGGTGGCCAACCATATGCACGCCGGCGACGGCAACTGCCACGTCAACATACCGGTCAATTCCAACGACCCCCAGATGCTCCACGACGCGGAAAAAACAGCCCGGCGCGTCATGACCCGCGCCCAGGAAATCGGCGGCGAGGTTTCCGGCGAGCACGGCATCGGCATCACCAAGATCGGTTTCCTCTCCCGGGAAAAGATCGACGCCGTCAAGGAAGTCAAACGCCTTACCGACCCGCGCAACATCATGAACCCCGCGAAGCTCACGCAACGGGACCTGCCCGTCGCGCCCTTCACCTTTTCCTTCAACCGCCTGATCCAGGATATCCGCGAAAGCGGCATCGAAGACAAGGAACGGCTTATCAGCCTGCTTGCCAACGTGCAGATATGCACCCGGTGCGGCAAGTGCAAGCAGGTCTGCCCCATGCATTTTCCCGAGGCCTCGCTTCTCTACCAGCCGCGCAACAAGAACCTGGTGCTCGGCGCGCTGATCGAAGCCATCTACTATACCCAGATCAACCGGGGCAGCACGGACCCGTTTCTGCTCGGCGAACTCAGAAACATCATGGAACACTGTACCGGCTGCGGCAAATGCATGGCCGTCTGCCCGGTCAAGATCGACTCCGCGAACGTGGCCCTGACCTCCCGCGCGATCCTGGAACGGGAAAACCAGGGCGGCCACCCCCTGAAAACGCGGGTTCTGGAGTACCTGGCCAAGGATGTCGCGACCCGCGTGCCTAAAGCGGCCCGGCTCGCGTCCACCGGCCAGCGTATGCAGAACAAGGCAGTCGGCCTGCTGCCCGCCGCCTGGCGCGGACGGTTTGAAAATCCGCTTTTCGCGGACAAGGGACCGCTCGTGGGGTACCGGCACCTGAGCGAGGTCGTCCGGTTGGACAAAGGATCCATCTTCGTGCCCGAGGATGCGGTCAAAGGCGCGGTTCTGTATTTCCCCGGCTGCGCGGCCAGTCTTTTTTTCCGTTCCGTGGGCCTCGCCGGCGTCATGCTCTGCCTCAAGGCCGGGTACGCCGTGGTGCTGCCGGAAAAACAGCTCTGCTGCGGCTATCCCTTGCTCGCGGCCGGCATGGACGAACAGTATGCGGCCGTCGGCAAAACCACCATGGACCATCTCAAGGCCCTGTGCGAACGCGCGGCCGGTCTCGGCCTGGCTCCCGGCCACCTGCTGACCTCCTGCGGCACCTGCCGCGAAAGCCTGCACCGGCTGACCGAGGAAATCGCCTCGCCCTGCGCCGGCATCATCCGGAAGGACGTTGTGCAGTTCCTGACCGAGCACCTCGCCCCCCAGGCGGTCCTGCACGGTGAGAAATTTCTGTACCACGCGCCCTGCCACGCGGAATGGGAAGGCGTGCGCGCGACCAAGGCGGCCGATCTGTATGCCGCCGCCCTCGGCGACCTGACCGGCGCGACCTTTGCTGTCAGCCCGTTGTGTTGCGGAGAATCCGGCATGGGAGCCATGACGAGCCCGGCCATCTTCAACAAGATCCGCGCGCGCAAGGCGCGCCGGCTTGAAAAGGACTTCACGAAAGTGCCGGAAAACGCCCCGGTGCTTGTGGGGTGCCCTTCCTGCAAACAGGGCATCAGCCGAACCCTGATTGCCATGAAGGAAAACCGCCCGGTATTGCACACCCTGGAATTTCTCGCCGCCACCCTGATGGGCGACGGCTGGCGGCAGCAGTTCCCGAAAATGCTGCGGACCATCAAGCCGGACGAAAACGGCGTCCGCCGGGTGGACCTCGGGGCGCTCGGGGCCGTCGAACTGACCGATGCGGACAGTGTGGGCGATGACGATCACTGACGGGCACCGTTCCCGCGGGAGGAATTCTCGCCCCGCGCTGCCAACGGGCACTTGCGTATGAAATATCTGGCCGTCGATTTCGGGGAAAAACGGACCGGCATCGCGGTGAGCGATTCCGGCGGTTCGATGGCGTTCGCCCGGACGACCATCCACAAGGTCACAAAGGAAAAATTCTGGAACGACCTGTTGCGCGTCGTGGAGGAGGAAGCGCCCGGCGCCATCGTGGTCGGCATACCCAGGACCGCCGACGGAGGGGATACCTTGACCGTCCGCCGGATACGGAATTTCATCGCATCCTTGCAACGCCGTTGCGATCTGCCGGTGTACATGATGGAAGAGACCCTGAGCTCCTATGACGCGGAAACCAGGCTGCGGGAGGCCGGGAAAAACCGTTGCGGCCTGGACGCCGCCGCCGCGGCCGGCATTCTCGAATCCTTTCTCAACCTGCCGGAGGACCGGCGGACGCCCTTATGACCGAAAACGCGCCTCTTGACCGGCAAACGCCTTCGCCCGAACCCGCTGGCCGCAAGAGCGGCATGGCGAAGAAAATCCTTCTTACCCTGCTTCTGGCCGTCTTCGCGGTTGCCGGCTATTGCGCTTACGACGGGTATACCTTTCTGACAACCCCCGCGTCCCCGGAACCCCGTGACGTCACCATCGACATCCTCCCCGGCGCGACCTTTGACCGGGTCGCCTGGGATCTTTATAAAGCCGGCGCGCTCAAAGACGTTTTCCGCTTCCGCCTGTTGGCGAAAATCACGAAAAAACTCGGCGCCGTCCAGGCCGGGGAATTCACCGTCAATACCGGCTGGACGCCGATGCAAATGCTCGGGCACCTCACGTCCGGCAGGGCCAACCTCTACCGTCTCGCCCTCCGCGAGGGGCTTCCCTGGTGGGAGGTCGCACGGCTTGTGGAAGAAGGCGGTTTCGCCAAGGCTTCCGAATTCGAGGCCGTTATCCACAACCCGGAATTTTTGCGGCAGTATGGCATCCCCTTTGCCAACGCCGAAGGGTTCCTGTACCCGGAAACCTACCTCTTGCGGAAACCCAAGGAACTCGGCGGCCGCGCCCAGGCGGAAATAGTGGCCCGCATGTTGGTGGAAATGTTCTGGAAACGCTCCTGGAGCGCATTATCGCAATTCGCCGCGACGGACGCCGGTCCCAAGGGGACGCCCGTCTACCTGCCCAATTTCGCGCTGAAAAACGGCGTTCCGGTGCGAACTCCGCCGCAGGCCCCTCCCGCCGCCGGTGACGGCACGCGGCTTCGCCTGCCCATCACCCCGCCGCTGCCGGCGCCCGTTTCCTTGGAGAATTTGCGCTACCTTGTCATTCTCGCCTCGCTCGTGGAAAAGGAAACGAGCCTCGGCGAGGAACGCGCGCGCGTCGCCGGAGTGTACGCCAACCGTATGCGCATCGGCATGTTGCTCCAGTGCGACCCAACCATTATCTACGGCCTGGGCAAAAACCAGAGCGGTCCCATCCGCCGCTCGCAGCTGGAAGACGAGAAAAATCCTTACAACACCTACAAGCACCCCGGTTTGCCGCCCGGCCCCATCTGCTCACCGGGCGCGGCATCCATCCGGGCCGCCGTTTCACCCGAAAGCCACCAGTATCTGTACTTTGTGGCCACCGGGAAGCCCGACGGCACCCATACGTTCAGCGTCAACCTGCGCGACCATGAAAAGGCCGTCAGGATATACCGGGCCGCGCAGGGGCGCTGACACGAGCCGATCGTCCCGGGCAGGCCGTTCCCTAGCAATTATAGCGCTTCAATAATTCCCGTCCGCCCGAAACGGGATCATACTGCCAAAAATGACTTTCCCCCGGGAATTCGGGGAACGAAAAACTGCTTCGTATCTGATTTTTTTGGGGTAAAGTGACTTGCACTCTTCGAACAGGCGTGCCAATAAGAAAGGAGTCACCTCCAAAATCT
>JAJBSY010000062.1 GCA_020861205.1 Deltaproteobacteria bacterium
TGGCCGGTTCGCGCTCTTTCCATTCCCAGAGCCAGAAGGCTTTCAAGAGAAGTGCCGCCAGCTTTCCAGACAGTCCTGAATGCGGTCTTATCAGCGTCCATATCCGCCCCGATACGGTCCGGTTGAACCAGGGGGAGCGGCATCGAAGCAGGCTCAAGCCCGGCCCAAACACTGGGATCCAGGCAATGCGCACCGCTCCCGAAGCCAATATTTTTGGCGAGAGGCACATTGGGAATAACCGTCAGCCCATCGTGGAGAAAATGGCAGTATTGCCACGAATAGTCCCAGGTATCGAGAGTCCCGCGCGCAATGCGTTCAAACTGCGTCATGAAGTAGGCCGAAGCCTCGGGCAGGGGAAACCGCCGCGGGAAAGTGTGCCGCATGAACGAGCGGAAGCCGGGCATATCCAAATCACATAGATTCCACGCTCGCGCCCAGGAAGCCCAACCCCATATGTGGTTGAATATGGAGAAATAATACGAGGCGTCGCCCCACCGCTTGCCGAGCTGAAAATTATTACCCGATATCTGCATTACCCTGGGGGTATCGCGGTAATGGGCCAACAGTGTATCGCAAAACGGAAAAAAATCAGGATGGGGCAGCACGTCATCCTCAAGCACGATGCCTTCCGGCTCTTGCCGGAAAAACCAGGTCACCGCGCTGGATACGGCCATGCGACACCCCAGGTTCCGTTTGCGGAAAAGCGTCTTGACCTCGCACGGCCAATCCACGGCGGTCGCGATTTCCCGCGCCATTTGGCAGAGCGACGCCTCCCCTTCCCGTTCAGGCCGGGGACCGTCCGCGGCTACGTATAATCGTGGCGGACGCGCGCTTCTGATCGCTTCAACGACGCGCCGCGTCGTTTCCGGCCTGTTGAATATAATGAGCAAGACGGGAGAACGCATGGTCAACCTTCCTTGTGGAGTATCCCTTCAAAAAGTTTCTGGTATTTCCGTGCCTGTTCCCGGACGTCCCACCGGGCCAGGGCGGTCTTCCGGCATGTATCCCGGACGGCGCCGCCGTCCCCGGTTTCCCGGAGCGCCGCAACGCGTTGGACGAGGCCCGGAACATCCTTGACCGGGGCGAGCCACCCGGTCTGGCCGTGCGCTATCATTTCGGCGATGCCGCCCGCCTCAAAGGCGATCGAGGGCGTGCCGCACCCGGCCGCCTCCGCGATAACGTTCGGCATGTTGTCTTCCAGGGACGGGACCATCAGCGCGTCCATCATATTATAATACCCGGCCATGGTCGTCCGGTCCGTGACGTTCCCCACGGCGTCCGCGCGCAACCCGCACGCCGTGAATTCTCCCGGAGGGTTGTCGCCCAGCAGCATGAGCCGTATATCGTTTCGCATCGGTCCCGCGCCGAGTTCCTCAAGGCACGCGAGCAGGTACTCCATGCCCTTGCGCTTGTTGCCCAAGTTCTCCGCGCTGAAGCCCAGAACCAGGTCGTTTCGCCCGATCCCGGCCGCTTCACGCAGCGCGTGGCGGTCCAACGGTTTAAAAACGTCAAGCGGATGGCCGTTCTCGATGACGGTAACCGGAAAACGCCGGAAAAGGCTGCTTTTCTTCGCCTGGCCCGCAAGCCAGCGGCTCGGCGCCACAATATGCAGGTTGCGCTTGCGGTACCGTCCCATCTGTTCCCGCCACGTGTCGAACGAGGCGTCCCGTTCATCCTCGGAACCGAGTTGCGGGCAGGCTCCGCATTGCTCCGTGAAACGCCCGCAGCCGTCGGCGTAGTGGCACCCGCCGGTAAACGGGCGCATGTCGTGCAACGTCCAGACAATGGGCTTGTCCTTCAGAACAGCAGGGGAAGACGGCAGGGCGAGGAAGTTGGCGATCCAATGCAGGTGCAGGATGTCGAACTCTTCCGTAAAAGGCATTTCCCCCAGCTCTTGCACGCACTCCCCCCCGGTGAAGGTTTCCCCCGAGAAATCACGCCGGGGATACTCCTTGCGGATGCGGGCCTGACCCCGGACGGCGAAAAGCAGCCATGCGGACTTGACGTAGCTCTTGTCGCTGTCATTACAGATTATATACTTGGCGGGCAGAATATGCACATGCCGGGCCGGGGTTCGCAGATCCGCCACAAAAAATTCGGAGGCTTCCCCCAAGGCCAGCCCGCCCTCGTGCAAACGCCGGGCGGCGATACCCGCCCCGCCGGAATCGTGCGTGGAAAAGACGGCGACGTGTATTCGCTCATCCTCATTCTCTCTGCCGAAGAAAGGTTTTCGCGCTTCCATAAAAATGGATTCCGGCTTCCGAACGGTTCCGTCAGGCGAAGCGTCCAAACCGTATGCCGCGACGTCCGGATCATCGGATTCGTTGTGCGGCCGACGGCGGATGTTCGCAAACCCAAGACGGCGCAGGGTTCCGGCAAGAGATACTTCGTCGTACATCCAGCGGTGCGTCTCCCCGCTCCGGGCAAAATTTGCGTCGCCCTGCCTCTGGAATGGCGTTTCGGGAAGTGGTTCCCGCCCGGAGACTCTCCGGGTGTCCCGCTCCCTGAACAAAACGAACTCCGTGCCGCACCGCTGACGGATGAACGTCTCCTCTGGGAGATCCGCCCTGCGCCAGTAGTCGCCCATGTCCCCTTCGGAACGGTCGCGGGTCAGTTGGTCCAGCATCTCTATGAGCATCCACTCGTGCCGGTTTTCAGCGCCCGCCTCATTCCGGCGGGCGGCTTCCAATTCCGTCAGATACGCCCGCGTAATATTTTCCAGGTCGGGAACTGCCACACGCAGCAGCCCGCCCGGCCGGAGCACCCGGTAACATTCCGATAAAAAAAACATCCCCTGGCGGCGCGGAAAATGTTCCAGCACATGCGAGTGGTACACAACGTCAAAGGTTTCGTCGGCGAAAGGCACACCCAGCCACAAGTCATAGCTCAGCACCGACTCGTCATGCGAAACGTAATCGACGTTGACCCAATCCGCATGATGCGTCATACCGCACCCAAGGTTCAGCATGTGTTTGGTCCGGGTATGCCCGCCGTATTCCTGCGACATTCGTGTAACTCCTTGGCGAGGAATTTTCCCAACCAAAATGCAAGAACCGGTCCATACAAAAAAATGCAATAGCAACAAAGTGTTGTATGCGGCAGCATCTCCTTGCGTGATCCCTCTGTCAAAAAAACGCCTTGTCGCGGTCCGCTTGCGCGCATGGTTACGGCGCGCTATAACCCACGCAACGAAAGGAGCTTCCATGCCCAAAACCATCGGACTCGTGGCGCACGACGCCCGCAAACAGGAAATGCTGACCTGGGTGAAGCGCAACGCCCCAACGTTGTGCGACCACGAATTGGTCTGCACCGGTACGACGGGAGGCCTTATCCTGGATATGCTGGCAAAGGAGTACCCCACGCTTTCTCCTTCCATGACCCGGCTCAAGTCCGGCCCGCTCGGCGGCGACCAGCAGATGGGAGCGCTCATAGCCGAAGGCGTGATCGATATTCTGTTCTTCCTGACCGACCCCATGACCACGCAGCCCCATGACGTGGATGTGAAAGCGCTGGTCCGGCTTTGCACCGTGTACAACACGGTCCTCGCGTGTACCGTGGCCACCGCCGACTTCGTCATTTCCTCCCCGTTTTTTTCGGAACCCTACCATGCCGAGCATCATGACTATGCCGCATACCTGCAGCGCCAACCGTTGTAAGTTTTGATGAAGCCGTGTGATTTTCGCCACACAACTGTGACAAAAATCACACATTAGGTAGAAAAAGCCACATGGCCTTGGAAATAGGAGACGCAGAATCTCTAGATAAATAACGGAATCTCCGTTATTTGATTTTTGGCACGCATATTGCTTAAAGGCGGTCGGAGGGTACCATGACCCAAACAACGATCAGCCAAGCCATAGAATGCACCGGCGTCGGCCTGCACAGCGGCAAGGCCGTCCGCCTTGGCCTCAGGCCCGCTTCTGAAAATACTGGCATCGTCTTTCACGTAAAGACGCGGGACGGCGTTCGCGCGATATCCCCCCGCCCGGACATCGTCACCGATACGGGCCTTGCCACGACGCTGGGTTCGGGCGACGCGCGGGTTTCCACCGTGGAGCACCTGCTCGCGGCAATCCGCGGCCTCGGCATCGACAACATCCATATCGACGTTGAAGGCGGCGAAGTTCCCATCATGGACGGCAGCGCCGGGCCCTTCGTCCTGTTGCTCGGCAAGGCCGGCATCACCAGCCAGCGCGCGCCCCGCAAGG
>JAJBSY010000252.1 GCA_020861205.1 Deltaproteobacteria bacterium
GCCTGGCCATGGTCGGCATACTCGGCAGCATGATCTTCGCGGGCGTATCCGGCTCGGCGGTCGCCACCACCGCGGCCATGGGGTCCATCCTTATCCCCCCCATGGAAGAAAAAAAATACCATCGCGGCTATGCGGCGTCCGTCATCGCCACGGCGGGCACGATCGGCCCGATCATCCCCCCCAGTATTCCGATGGTCATTTACGGCTCAATTACCGGGGCTTCCATCGGCAAACTGTTCGTCGGCGGGTACATCCCGGGCCTTATGATCGGCGCGGCTTTGATGACCATTGCCTACTGCATCGCGAAGAAACGGAACTATCCCAAGAACAGCGCGAAGATAAGCGGAAGGGAAATAATCAGGAGCACACTGGACGCCCTGCTTTCTCTGTTCATGCCGTTCATCATCATCGGCGGGATATTGTTGGGCGTCTTCACCCCCACGGAAGCAGGGGCCGTGGCCTGCGTGTACGCCTACATTCTCGGCCAGTTCGTTTACAAGGAAATTACCCTCCAGGGCCTTTACCAGGTCATGGAGAACGGCGTTCAGATTACCACGATCGTGATGTTCCTGGTAGCCGTGGCCTCCCTGTTCGGCTGGATTCTGACCGTGGAAGGGCTGCCCATGGTCATGGCGGAATTCTTCCTGGGCATTTCCCGCAATCCGCTGGTCATTCTGCTCATGCTGAACGTGTTCCTGCTCATCGTCGGCATGTTCATGGACTGCACGCCCGCGATCATCCTCCTCATGCCCGTGCTGTTCCCGTTGCTGCAGGAAGTCGGCATAGACCTGATCCATTTCGGCGTCATCATGGTGGTCAACCTGGGCATCGGGCTGGTTACGCCTCCCGTCGGCACCTGCCTTTTCGTGGCGGGCAATATAGCGAAAATTTCCATCGTGGAAATCGTCAAGGAAGTCTGGCCCTTCCTGATCGGAATGCTCGTAATACTGATGTTCATCACCTATGTGCCGCAGGCCGTCACCTGGCTTCCAAGCGTCCTGATGTAGCCTTGTGCGCGCTTAACCTGTAACCGGATATTCTGGAGTACGTTCTGATGAAAGCTTTTGTCACGGCCCAGCTGACAGCCGAAGGCGTCAAAGAGTTGGAAAAGCATATGAACCTCACCTTTGGCGGATGGGGCAGCACGGGCGTCAAGCTGCAACCCGCGGAATTGATCGCCCGGGCGGGGGATGCGGACATCCTGCTTGTCTGCTATGAACATGTGACGCCGGAAGTGATCGCGGCTATGAAAACCCTCAAACTCATCGGGTGCACGCGCGGCGGCGTCCAGGCCAGCGTCGATGTGGCCGCCGCCACCAAGGCGGGCATCCCCGTGCTGTATACCCCGGGCCGCAACGCGGTGGCGGTGGCGGACATCTCCCTGGGCCTCACCCTGGCCGTTATGCGGAACATCGCGCTCACCAGCCATTACATCCGGATCCGCGACTGGGAGCACGCGACCTGGGACATGGACGGCAACACAGCGGAAAAACGGTACAGCGGGCCGGAACTTGAGGACAAGACCATGGGCATCGTGGGATTTGGCGAGGTAGGCCGGAAGATCGCCCAACGGGCGATTGGCTTCGGTATGCGCGTGATTGCGAGCGACCCGTTTTTCAAACCCGATCCGGCCCTTCCCCAGGTGAGGAACGTGGACCTCGAAACCCTCATGCGCGAGTCCGACGTGGTCAGCATGGCCTGCGTGCTCAATGAAAAAACCAAGGGTATGATCAGCCGGGCCCATATCGCCATGATGAAGCCCTCCGCCTATTTCGTCAACGTGGCCCGCGCCGCCCTCGTGGACGAGGAAGCGTTGTGCGACGCCTTGCGGAACGGCAAAATAGCCGGGGCCGGCCTGGACGTTCTGGTGGAGGAGCCGATCAATCCCCAAAGTCCATTCCTGGATATGAAAAACGTGGTCATCACCCCGCACATCGGCGGCGCCTCCTCCGACATCATGGCGCGGCAGACCAAAATCATGGTCTCCGGGCTGCTGGCCTACCTTACCGGGGAACGCCCGAGGAACATTTTTAACCCCGAGGTCCTGGCGCGATGAAAGAATCCCCTCACGGCAAGCTGCTATTGGGCATCGACATCGGCATGGGAGGCGCGAAATGCGCCTTCTATGACTGCCGTGGGAACTATGTCGCCGGCAAGGGCGCGGAGTACGGCATCATCACGCCGAGGCCCGGTTGGGCGGAACAGAACCCCGAGGACTGGTGGCAAGCCGTTACGGCGTGCATCCGGGAATGTATCGGAAACCAGGGGATTTCCCCGGCCGATGTGGCCGCCGTGGGGGTAAGCTGCACCAATGCCGTGGTTCCCGTGGACAGGGACGGCAAGGCCGTGCATAACGCCATCGTGCTCTTCGACCAGCGCACGGACCGGGAAGTGCGCTGGATCAAGGAAAACCTTGGCGAGGAACGCGTCTTCAGGGTCACGGGCAACCGGGTCGCGCGCGGAACCTTTTCGCTGCCGAGCATGTTGTGGCTCCTGAAAAACCGTCCCGAGGTGGCTGAAAAGACCTGGAAATTCCTCGTGCCGAGCGGATTTGTCACGCATAAACTGACCGGTAACTTCTCGATAACCAAGTCCCGCCTGAGCTACACCCTCCTGGCCGACGTGCGCAAGGGCGACTGGGATGCCGACCTGGCCCGCGACGCGGGCGTTCCCCTCTCGATGCTGCCGACGCCCTACGCGGCAACGGACGTGGTGGGCACGGTTCAGGCTTCCGCCGCGGCCGCCACCGGCCTCCTGGAAGGCACACCCGTGATCGCCGGGGCCATGGATACAGCTTCCGCGGCCTTCGCTTCCGGGGCCGCCAAGGAAGGCGCGATCTTCCTGACCGTCGGCTCGACGGTCAGGTTGTGTTACACCACCGACAGCGACCGCTTTGACCGGCGCTTCATGAATACCTCGGGCGTCATGGGCCCGAAATGGCTGTACACGGGCGCAACCAGCGGCGCCGGCGCTTCCCTGCGCTGGTTCCGGGACACGTTCGGCAGGGCCATGCCCGGACTTGAACCGGGAACCGAACCGAGCTTCGAAGATTTGAGCGAGAGCGCCGCCGGCGCGAGCCCCGGGGCCGGGGGGCTTCTCTACCTCCCGTATCTCGTGGGAGAGCGAAGCCCCATCTGGAATCCCGAAGCGAGGGGGGTTTTTTTCGGCATCGGGCTCAACACCGCTTTCGCGGATTTTGCCCGGGCGATAATGGAAGGCGTCGGGTTTTCCATCCGTCATCTCGCCGAGATCATCCTCAGGAACGCATCCGCGCCACCGGCCATTGCGCTGAGCGGCGGCGCGTCCAAAAGCGCGGTCTGGTGCCAGATTATCGCGGATATTGTGGGGCATCCCCTTATCCGGCTGGAGCTGGGAGAGACGGAGACCCTCGGGGCCGCCCTGGTCGCCGGGCACGGCGCGGGGTTGATCCGGGATCCGATCGGCCTCATTGACATGCTGGTGAAAAAAGGGAAAGTGTATTACCCCGACCCCGCGAACAAATCCCTCTACGACGGGATGTACGCGCTTTTCCTGAACGTGTATGCGGATACGGAAAAAGACTTTCTCCTTCTGGCGCGGTCGCGCGACGAGCAGGCCCCCTAGCGGAACCGCCACCTACTCCGGACGGCTGACAGCATGAAACTGAAAAAGATCGAACGCCGAAACCAGATTGAAGCCATTGCCTCGCGGAGCGATTATGTCGCCCTTGCCGCTCTTGCCCCGCAACTCGGCGTTTCCGAATCGACCGTCCGCAGAGACATAGAGGAAATGGAAAACGAGGGGTTGCTGTTCAGAAACCAGGGGCTCATCATCTGGAACCATCCCGACCAGAGCCACCAGGAAAAGGTGTATTTCCGCAGCACCCAGAACGTCGAGGTCAAACAGGCCTTGGCCCGCAAGGCGGCGACGCTCCTGGAGCCCAACGACGTGGTCTTCATCGATACCGGGACGACCATGTACCAGCTTGCCAAGGCCGTCGGCAACGACCTTCCCCTCACGGTGGTCACGAACGACCTTGCCATCGCCCTGGAACTGGAAACCCGGACCGCTATCAATACCATCGTGCTGGGCGGCGCGATCCGCCACGGCACGCACAGCCTGGTGGGCGGGTTCGCGGACCGCAACCTCGAAGGGCTCCGATTCGCCAAGATGTTCGTGGCGACCGGCGGCATTTCGCTCGATGACGGCTTCATGTACTTCAACC
>JAJBSY010000165.1 GCA_020861205.1 Deltaproteobacteria bacterium
AGCTATCGCTGATAGCTCCCTTTCCCAACGCGCGGCACGCTGGCGTATCGCCGGGAAATAATGGGCGTTTGGGCGGGGCAAACCGGCCTTGCGGCAATGCCGTCTACTACGCCCGAATGAAAGTATACACGCAGATGATCAGCAGCATCACGATGGAATGCTGCAACGCGAAACGGAACATTTCGCCTTCCTTTCCGGCCTGGTTCGTGGCGGCGGTGGCGATGGAAATAGACTGCGGCGAGATCATCTTGCCGGTAACCCCGCCGGACGAGTTCGCGCCGACCGTCAGGTACGGGTCAACGCCGAGAGCCGTTCCCGTGGTATTCTGCAATCCGCTGAAGAGCGCGTTGCCAGAGGTGTCCGACCCGGTTAGGAAGACCCCCACCCAGCCGATGATCGGCGCGAAGAAGGGGAAGAACATCCCGGTATGGGTGAACGCCAGGCCGAGGGTCGAACTCATGCCGGAATAGTTCATGACATAGGCCAGCGCCAGGACGAGGCAGATGGTCAGGATGGAAAATCGCAGTTGGCAAATCGTGCGCCCGAGGCAGGCGACGGCCTTGCTGACGCCGTAGTTGGGCATTATGCACGCGGAGATAAGCCCGGACGCGAAAATGGCCGTTCCGGCGGCGCACAGGAAATCAAATTTGAACACGGCGGGATACAGGCTTTGATCCGCCACGATGGGCGGCATTTTGGCCACGAGGTTATGCAGCATGGGCCACTCGAAAAGCCCCACCGTGCCGGAAACGAGGGCCTTGTAGCCGCCGTGCCCGCAGATGAAAACCGCAAGAGTCACGATAAGATACGGAGACCACGCCCGGACGATTTCGCCCAGGCTGTAGCGGACGGCCGCGTCAGACGCGGCAACAGATTCCTCCCCGGGGAAACGCCAGACGGTTTTGGGTTTCCACACCTTTAAGAGCGCGATCATGGCGACGAGGCAGACAAGCCCGGCCACGATATCCGGCAGCGCCGGGCCGTTGAACCGGGCTGTGAGGTACATGGTGACGGCGAAGGACGCGCCGCTGACCAGCAGGGCGGGCCAGACTTCCAGGGCGCGCCTGAACCCGCACATGATGGCGCATATCCAGAGCGGCAGGAGGAAGGAAAGAATGGCGAGGTGCTCGCCGACGACGCCGGAGAGTTTGTTCACGTCAATCCCGGCCACGTCCGCCGAAACGATGACCGGTACGCCGATGGCCCCGAAGGCCGCAGGAGCGGAGTTGCCCACGAGGCAGATCCCGGCCGCGTACAGCGGGTTGAATCCGAGGCCCACCAGCATGGCGGCGGTTATGGCGACCGGAGTGCCGAAGCCGGAAGCGCCCTCAAGGAAAGAACTGAACGCGTAAGCGATGAAAATAGCCTGCAGGCGGCGGTCGTCCGTGAGACTGGCGAGGGAGTGGCGGATTTTGTCGAACTCGTTGCTTTCAACGGTCATATTGTAAATCCACACGGCGGTGATAACGACCCAGATGATGGGAAACAGGCCGAAGCAAATGCCCATCATCCCGGCGCTGAGCGCGAGTTTGACCGGCATACCCCAGGCGAATACGGCCAGCAGGAGCGAACAGAGCGTGCAGATCGCCGCCGCCTTGTAACCGGACATTTTGCGGATAGCCAGAAGATAGAACAGCACGAACAGCGGAATGGCGGCCGCAAGCGCCGAAACAAGGACGTTGCCGAAGGGGGAGTATACTTGTACCCATGCGTTCATATCAGGCTCCTTTCACTCTGGCTGGCAGGAATTCGGCCATATGCCGCACCTTCAGTTTGCGGCCCCGTTTTTCCTCGCCGCCGCGAAGCTGCATGACGCAACCCCCTTTGGAAAGGTACGAAAATAAGGGCAAAGTGTAGGCCAAATCGGCGGATCGCACAAATACAAAGGTGTGGCGGGACTGGCCGCACAAGGGAGGAGCCTCGGCGGATTCGCGTGGATGGAAGGAAAAATGTGACCACAACGCTTTTTTTCAAGGGGCCAGTGACCGGGGCGCATCGAGTAACAATGCCGGAAACAAACAAAAAAAGCACTACGGGAAATTGTTTCTTCCTGCTGGAAGGATATGAATGACTAGTAACGAGTAATGCCGAACATTTATATGTGAATAAAATACAGTTAATTTCGATAGTTATTCGACGTCTTTCCGCAAGGTTGTTTTATTTCAGCTTGTTATTCTAACTATAAAAATTTGTGGTTTTTCTTGACACGGTAAACGTTTCCTTTTAATTTTTCAGTTAGCGATCTAGTGAGCAAAAGATCAAGTAATCTATACGGGGGAAGTGATGGCCGCTCGGAACGCACCTAAAATTCGCAAAGTCGGCCCTGAAGGGGGGTGGATCACCGATGGTCCGCATTCCCGGCGGGTACCCAAGCGTCGTCTCTGCAGGCAGAAACGTAGCTGCGGCCGTTACCATAACAACAGGCGAGAATCAAGGCAGCGGACAACTCGTGTCGTTGGATTCAATGGCGTTCCGCGATTTTGCGGCGGCCGCTCGTGAAAAGCTGGCGGGTGAACTTTTACAGTAAGGAGGCTGGAAACGTATGAAATGGTTTGCCAAAGCGATAACCATCTTGGCGCTGGCCGGTGCCGTAACCGTGGTAATGGGAAGCGGAGCGACAACCCATGCGGCGGGTGACAAAATAGTCATGAAGCTCGCTCTTGCCGCGCCCGCCGGAGACGTCCGCGATCTGACATGCCAGAAAATGGCCGAGATCGCGAAGGAAAAATCCAATGGCCGCATACTTATCGAGGTGTATTCCGGAGGCCAGCTCGGGGACTGGCGCGACGCCATCGAAGGCCTTGGAATGGGGATCAACGAAATCGTGCTTGAAAGCCTGGGAACGTTGGATGCCTATAGCGAAATGGCCAACATCGATGCGGTTCCGTATCTTTTCCGCGATGCGGATCATTTCGAGAAAGTCTGGTTCGGCCCCATCGGCGAAAAGATATTGAAAACCGTGGGCGACGAAGGCAATTTCAAGCTTCTCGGCCCCCAGAACCGTGGCGCGCGCATCGTCACCACCAAAGTGCCCTTTAAAACCATCGCCGAACTCAAAGGGTTGAAAATCCGGGTGCCCAATATCCAGGTGTATATTGAAACCTGGAAGACGCTCGGCGCATCCCCCACCCCCCTGGCCTCGACCGAAAGCTTCACCGCTTTGCAGCAGAATACGGTTGTGGCTCAGGAAAACCCCATCATCCTGTCGTATAGCTACAGCTTTTATGACGTCTGCAAGTACCTGGTCATGACGAACCATGTCTTCAGCGCGGACATGTTTATTTTCGACAAGCAGTATTTTGAAAACCTTCCCGCCGACATACAGCAGATCCTGACGGAAGCGATCAATGAGGCTGCCAAATGGCGCAATGGAAAATGCCTCCTTGATGAAGAGGAATACCGGAAAAAATTCGAGGAAAAGGGCGTGACCATTATCGAGCCCGAACGCGCCGAATTTATCGCCGCCTTTGACGGCTTCGTGGAAAAGTTTTTCCCTAAACTGACGCCCTGGGCGACGGAAATCAAGGCTGTTAAGTAACAAATAGCCGCCTCCCCGGTTCCGGGGGTGCGGTTGCCCGTTCAGAGACGCTCGCGGGTTCGTCCAAGAACCGCAGGAGGATCGAGTGATCAAAAAATATAGCGCATTTCTTGACCAGGTTGACAGGGTGCTGTTCGCCCTCCTGGCCATACTGTCCGCGACAATGGTGATTGTGATACTATACCAGGTTGTCTTGCGGTACTGTTTTGCCGCCGCCAATGTTTGGGCGGAGGAACTCGCCCGGTTCATGTTTGTCTGGGTGACCACTTTGGGCGCCAGCATCGCCATCCGCCGAAATTCCCATCTCCGGATCGATCTTCTGGTTGACGCGCTCAAGCCCAAGCCCCGGTTCATCCTCCAAATCGTCTGCTACACGGCGATTTTTCTTTTTCTTCTGTATCTTTGTTACCTGGGATTTGATCTCATGAGCAGGACCATGGTCAACAAATCGGCTGGACTTCGCGTTCCGATGGCCTACCCCTATGCGGCCATTCCCGTCGGCAGCGCGTTCATGGCGCTGTCGTGCATAGAGGGCATAGCCAAAAAGGTAGTGGAGTTGCCAACCCTTCGTGGGGGCTCAGACAACCGGAAAGGAGCACGCAGAAGATAATCGGACTGCTTTTCATAATCCTCTTCCTGGG
>JAJBSY010000417.1 GCA_020861205.1 Deltaproteobacteria bacterium
CGCCTGATGCTTCCTTCCATGATCCGGAAGAGCACCACCACGCCCTGGTACGAGTCGTACCAGGAAGCGAAGATCAGGGCTTTGAGGGGCGTTGGGGGGGCGCCCGTGGGGGCGGGAAGGCGCGCGACGAGGGCCTCCAGAAGCTCCGGCACGCCCTGGCCTGTTTTGGCGCTGACCGCGAGGGCGTTTTCGCAATCCAGCCCGATGCCTTCCTCGATTTCCTGCTTGACTCGTTCCACGTCCGCGGAAGGCAGATCCACTTTGTTCAGGACCGGGATGATTTCCAGGTTGTTGTCCAGGGCGAGGTAGACGTTGGCCAGCGTCTGGGCTTCCACGCCCTGGGTCGCGTCAACGACGAGGAGCGCGCCTTCGCAGGCCGCCAGCGAACGGGAAACCTCGTAGTTGAAGTCCACGTGCCCCGGGGTGTCGATGAGGTTCAGGATGTATTCCGTGCCGTCGGCTGACGTATACGGGATGCGCACGGTCTGGGCCTTGATGGTGATGCCGCGCTCCCGCTCGAGATCCATGCGGTCAAGGTACTGGTCGCGTCTGTCCCGTTCGCCCACGAGCCCGGTCTTTTCCAGAATGCGGTCCGCAAGCGTGGATTTTCCGTGATCGATGTGGGCGATGATGCTGAAATTTCGTATGTGGTCCTGGCGGCTCATGCGCGTCCCGAAAAGTGCTGGTTTGTTGGCAACGCATGGTTGCGGGATACGCTTTACACGGAAACCGCCGGGAAGTCCATGGCGCGATCGCCTCCCTCGCAAGGCCGCGCGTTTTCCGGGGCATCCCGTGGCGGGAGGCGTGGCGCGTACGTCAGCAAGCCCGTTATGCCTTGCGGCAAACGTACTCCGCGATGAAACCGCCGTTCGTCCGGTATTTTTCGACGGAAAAGCCCGCCCGCTCCAGCATCCCGTCAAGGATCCAGGCGAAGGTGCTGTATTCGTCGCGGATATGGGTTTCCGTTTCCCGGCGTATACGGTCTCCGGCTACCGTACCGACCGCATCGATCCAGGCGGGAATTTTTTGAGGATAATCCGGGGGCGCGAAGTCGAAAACGACATCGTGGATATAGAGGAGGCCGCCCGTGTCGAGCATGGCGTTCAGGCGCAAGAAGGCTGCCTGCTTCCAGAAGTCGGGCAGGTGATGCAACGCCATCTTGCTTATCGCGACGTTCACGGGTGTTCCCGTATGCTCGTATGTCAGAAAGCCGGCCCGGTGCAGGGTGACGTTCTTCCGCCCTTGCGTTTTTTCGCGGGTCCGTTCAAGCATTGCCGCCGATATATCCACGGCGTGGACATGGGCGAAGGTGTCAGCCAGCAAATTGGTAAAAAGGCCCGTGCCGCACCCGATATCCAGAACCGTCATCGCGCCGGGATCCGCCAGCTCCAGCAAGGACATCATGTGCGAGAATTCGTCCGCGACGTTTCGCAGCTGCTGGTGGCCGTCGTCGTATCCCTTGGCTTGCGCTTCATCGTTGTAGTCCACGCCGCAGTGCTTCCCTTCATCATAAAACCATGCCGCCGGTATTGATTTCCGCATGTCTCGCTCCGGGTCTGGAGGTTTTGGAACGTAAAAAGGCCGCACGGGGCGGCCTTAAAAATACAAAACATTTGATATTACAAGGCCAGAAGTTCCTGGCGCAAGGCGCGCAACTCGTCCCGCAACACGAGGAACAGGCTGTTCGCCGCTGACGCGTCGGCATTGGCGCAGGCCCTTTCCAGCATGTAGACCTGGCCGCGCAACTCTTCCGCGCCCATGGCGGCGCAGTTGCTTTTCAGCGAATGGACGAGCCTCCTGGCATCGGACCAGGCGGCCTTTTCCAAGGCGGCGGCGATGGACGCCTCGGTTTCCGGAAGCGAGTCCGCGAACGCCCGGGCGATATCCACGTACAAATCCCAGCTGCCCATCCTGTCGAGGGCGGCTTCCATGTCATGCAACAGGCGGCTCATTGGTATCGGTCGCGCGACGGCGGGCTGGTGCATTATCCGAGCCTCGCCCGGAGCGAGGCGATAACTTCGGCCGCGGTGGCGAAATCAAACGACTCGAACGCGGCGGCGATGCGCGCGCCGGCGTTCTGGTCATAGGCCGCAAGCTGGTCTTTTATTCCATCAAAGAGTATGAGCGCCTTGGCGTCGCTGTCGTCGACGTGGGCGGCGAGGGCGGCCAGCTGGGAGGCCAGAAGGCCCGTGTTGACGGCGGGGGCGACCGCTTGCGCGGCGGCCGGGGCGCGGTGGGCGCCGTTCTGATACGCCCGGATGCCGCCGATAACCGCATCGAGCTCTTTGGCGAAAGCACGCAACGCGTCCTCGTATTCAGGTCCCCGGATCTGTTCGCGGCACACTTTCTCCAGTCTCGCGGAAGCTTCCTGCAAGGCGGCCGCGCCGAGGCTCCCCGCCAGCCCCTTTATGGTGTGGGCACTGCGCTCGGCGGTTTCATTGTCACCCGCGTCCACGCTTTGGGCGATTTCCTGAGGCGCCGAGGCATAGGACTGCTGAAACCGGTCGAGAAGCTTATCGTACAATTTGACGTTATTGCCGAGCTGTCGCAGGGCAAGAGGGACGTTAAGGCCGGGAATGTCGGGTGTAGCGCTCATATGTGGATCCTGTGGATTGATCTTTCGGTAATGGGATTTTCCGCCGTGGCCGGACCATCGTCCCGCCCGGCGGAGTTGCGGCAAGCGGTCAGGCGGAGGCCGCAACCGCGACTGCTACCCTCATAGCATACAAGAGGCAAAGCGTATATAAAAAATGCGCTGAATATCATGCGTCATCCGAAAAAGGGCATGGATTTTTTTTGTCTTTTTTTCTTGTTTTTATGGTGTTTCTTTGCTACAGAACTCGCTCCCGTTATAAATAATGGGAAAATTTGTCGGTTGGAGAAAAGTGGTATGGCAACAAGTATGGAACACGAGGGCGACCTCAACTTTGCAAGCGCGCTTGAAAACTATCTGAGCTCGGATTTCGGCGATTTGGAGGAGGGCTCCATCGTCAAGGGCGAAATTGTCCGCGTGGACGACGATCACATTCTGGTTGACGTGAACTTCAAGTCCGAAGGGCAGATTCCCGCCGCCGAGTTCCGCGACCCTTCCGGAAACATCACGATCAAGGAAGGGGATCAGGTCGACGTCTTCGTCGTCAGCAAAAACGAGATGGAAGGATCTATCGTCCTTTCCTACGAAAAAGCCAAGCGTATGCAGCTTTTTGACCAGTTGGAGGATATCCAGGACAAAAACAGCACTTGCAAAGGCAGAATCCTGCGCCGTATCAAGGGCGGCTACACGGTCGACCTCGGCGGGGTCGAAGCGTTTTTGCCCGGGTCCCACGTGGATCTCAGGCCCGTGCCCGACATGGACGCGCTCGTGAACCAGGAATTCGAATTCCGGGTTCTCAAAACCAACCGCCGGCGGAGCAACGTCATTGTCTCACGCCGCGTCCTGCTTGAGGAAGAGCGCGATTCCAAGCGCGCCGGCCTTCTCGACACCCTTTCCGAGGGTCAGGTCGTTAGCGGGCGGGTCAAGAACATCACGGAATACGGCGTGTTCGTGGATCTCGGCGGCCTGGACGGTCTCCTGCACATCACCGACATGTCCTGGAAGCGGATCCGCCACCCGAAAGAACTGGTCACCATGGGGCAGGAACTCGAGCTCAAGGTTCTGTCCTTTGACCGGGAAAACCACAAAGTCTCCCTCGGCCTCAAGCAGCTTGTGGCCGATCCCTGGCAGGATATCACGGAAAACTTCCCGGTGGGCGCCCGGTTTACCGGCAAGATTACCAACCTCGTGGACTACGGCGCTTTCGTGGAGCTGCGGTCCGGGGTGGAAGGGCTGGTGCATATTTCAGAAATGTCTTGGACCCGCAAACTCCGCCATCCTTCCCAGATGGTCCATGTCGGTGACGAAGTGGACGTCGTGGTCCTGGCCGTCGATCAGGAGAAAAAACGGATATCCCTCGGCATGAAGCAGGTCAAACCCAACCCCTGGGTGATCGTCGCCGAGCGCTATCCCGAGGGCACCATCCTGGAAGGCGCCATCAAGAACATCACCGAATTCGGCATGTTCATCGGCATTGAAGACGGCATCGACGGTCTGATCCACGTTTCCGACATCAGCTGGACCAAGAAAATCCGCCATCCGTCCGAAGCCTACCAGGTGGGCGACATCGTCCAGGCCAAGGTG
>JAJBSY010000291.1 GCA_020861205.1 Deltaproteobacteria bacterium
CGGGCAGCTTGTCGCCCTGCTGGGCCAGGATGGGCCGCACGATTTCGCGGATGTAGTCGTCGTCGCCGCAGTGGCAGACCTCCGCGCCTTCGGTGGTGTCGGCCCAGGAGGCGGGATATTTGACTTCTTCCAGAGCGCCGCTGGCCTTTTCAACGGCCGCGATGTTCATGTTCACGACCTTGTCGCCCTTGAGGCCGTAGGTCTTTTTGATGGATTCCTTGAGCAGCTCCACGGCTTTGGCGAAGTTCGCGCCCGAATGCAGCTCCTTGGTTCGTTGCAGATTGGCGATGGCCGAATCGAGGTACCGGGAGAAAATGGCGTCGGGATCGGCCGAGCGCCCCTCGTCGTTCATTTCGCCCAAACGCAGCACCGGCAGGTCCATATGGTGGGCCACCTCGTTGCGCAGGGTTTTGCTGAACTCGTAAAAGTTCAAATATCCCAGCCGCTGCACGAAGCGGGTCACGGTGGCTTTGCCCACGCCGGCCTTGGCGCCGATATCCGTCAGGTTGTCGAAAGCCAGTTGCGGGTAATCGCGTTTGAACAGGGCCGCGAGTTTTTTTTCACTCGGCGTCAGGTCCTGCAATTGCGCGAGGCGTTGCATGAGCGGCGGCTTGGGCATTTTTTTCCTCCTGGTGCGATGCGGCGGGCATTCCCCCTCCGCCGCACGAGCCGACCATAAACGAGAAACGCCGAACCCGCCAGAGGAAAGCGTTCTGTCGTGCCTCAATGTGCTCGATGCTTCGTCGGGCTCGTCCCGCGCGAAGCGCATGTACGGCTTGATACACTTCGCCCCGCTCGGAATTCCTTTCCTTGTCCGAAGTCTCATTGAGTCACTACCGGCATTTCAGCGGTGTTCACATGGTGCGGTGCACCGTTTGGCGCCGTATGGGAAAAACAACTTTCCCGGCGCGCGGAACGAATTTCATCCGCCCGGCCTTAAAACGCGGCCCGGCACGTATCGCTCGCACTGGTACCGCCGCCCGCGTTTCGGATCGTTTCCAAGCAATAAAAGCCTTGATTTTGTAACCCGTTCTAGTAGGGTTCCGCCATGCAGAAACGTGCCCCGTACCGGCCGCTCCCCTCGACCGCGCCGAAGATCGCCCTCGTGGGCCGCCCGAACGTGGGCAAGTCCACCCTGTTCAACCGCCTTATCCGCAGCAAGCGCGCCATCACCCACGATTTGCCGGGAATCACCCGGGACCGCATGGAGGGCATTGTGCGCGGCCGGGGCAAGCCCCCTTTCACCATCATCGATACGGGCGGCGTCACCCTGGACGCCCACGAGGCCGTCGCCGAAGGTCCGGCCGGCCTGCGGGGGTTCGAGACGGAAATTCTGCGCCAGACCGAGGCCGCCATAGAGGAATCCGTGGCTCTTGTGCTGGTGGTGGACGCCCGCGAAGGCGTTACCCCCTTTGACGAGCACGTCGCGGCCTATATCCGCAAATCCGGCAAACCGGCCATGGTCGCCGTGAACAAGGTGGACGGCCCGGAAAACGCCGAGACCCTGATGGCGGATTTTTACTCCCTGGGCCTTCCGCTCCTGCCCTGCTCCGCCGAACACGGGTTTAACGTGCGGGCGCTTGAAGAAGAAATGCGCGCGTTTCTGCCCGACTCTTTTTCCGAGGAAGATGACCTCCCCCCCTCAGCCGGCGATGAAGGCGAAACGGCCCCGGAGGAAGACGAGGACGAAAACGCCCCGCTCCGCCTGGCGCTCCTCGGCAGGCCCAACGCGGGCAAATCCTCCCTGGTCAACGCCCTGGCCCGGACCGACCGCATGATCGTCAGCGACGTGGCGGGCACCACGCGGGACAGTGTGGACGTGAGCGCGGCTGTCGGCGGGATTCCCGTAACCTTCGTGGACACCGCCGGGGTCCGCCGCCGGGCCAAGATCACGGACACGGTGGAGCGGTACAGCGTCAATTCCTCCATCAAGAGCACCACCAAGGCCCACGTGACGCTCCTTGTCGTGGACGGCCCGGGCGGGCTGGCCCAGCAGGACAAGCGGCTTATCGACCTGTTGAGCGAACGCGTGACGCCGTTCATGGTCCTCATCAACAAGTGCGACCTCTTGACCCCCTCGGAAACGAAAGCGGTGGAAAAGGCCTACAAGGACGCTCTCGTTTTCTGCCCGCACGTGCCGCTGCTTTTCGTTTCGGCGGTGAACGGCAAAAACCTGAAAAAAATCATCCCGCTGGCCGGGGAAATCCGCCGGGAGTGCGCGGTCCGCATCCCCACCGGCGAGCTGAACCGCGCCTTCGAAGCCATCCTCGCCCGGCACCAGCCGCCGCTGGTAAAGGGAGCGCGCGCCAAGTTCTACTACATGACCCAGGCGGAAAACAAACCGCCGACCTTCGTCTTTTTCGTCAACAGCGAGGAACGCGTCCTACCTTCTTACGCGCGGTATGTGGAACGCTCCCTGCGCAAGACGTTCGGCATCGCGCACGCCCCGATCCGCGTGCATTTCCGGTCCACGCACGTGAAGAAAAAAAAGAAATAGCCCGCTTGCGGATATCGGGAAAGTGGTTAGGGTGTAAGGGTGGCGCGACGCCGCCCTTTTGCATCGGCGGCGATTGTTCCGGCCGTTGCGCGTTCGCGCCCTACCGGCCGAAACGTCCCGCGACCTATCCGGTATTTGGCGCGGTACGGGCCGGCGTTTAGGCGCGCGGCCCGGCCGAGAGTTTTTAGGAGGGCACCATGCATACCGAAAGTGAATTCGCGACCTTCGCCGGCGGCTGTTTCTGGTGCACGGAACACGCGTTCCTGGAAATGCCGGGCGTTCTGTCCGTCACCAGCGGCTATACCGGCGGCGACTACGACAACCCCACCTATGAGGACGTTTGCGCCGGCCACACGGGACACGCCGAGGCCGTGCGCATCAAGTTCGACCCCGCGAAAGTCGCCTACCGCGACCTTCTCGACACCTTCTGGCGCAGCATAGACCCGACGGACGAAGGCGGCCAGTTCGCGGACAGGGGCAGCCAGTACCGTAGCGTTATTTTTTATCATTCGGCGGACCAGAAAAAAGAGGCCGAAGCCTCGCGGGATGCGATCAACGCCTCGGGCCGGTTTCCAAAACCCGTGGCCACCGCGATCGAACCGGCCGGGAAATTTTTCCCGGCGGAAGACTACCACCAGAAATACTGCCTGCGGAATCCCACGCACTTCAGAAGCTACCACCACGGGTCAGGCAAGGCGGACAGCCTGGACCGGATGTGGCGGGATCCCGAAGCGTAGCCGTTCGCTCCCCCGCCCCGCAAGGGTGGGCTTTCAATCACGGCGCATACCGGGTATAGTCCGGCCCTCGCGGCGAACCTCGCACAAGCCTGTTCGAGCCTGACAGTTTCTCAAGGAGTTGTAATGAAAGACGGTTTTGCCCCTGTTTCCCTTGCCGACATGCGGGCCTATCAGGAGTTCCACGCGGCGAGCGGCACCCGGGCCGCGGATTACAGTTTCACCAACATATGGGGATGGGCGGAGCATTACGGCCTGGAGTGGCGCTTTACGGAAAAGCTCTGCTGGATCCGCCAGACCAGGCCGGTAACCCGCTACTGGGCGCCCATGGGCTGGTGGAAGGACGTGGATTGGGCCGCTACCGGCGAATTCGCTCCCGGCAAGGAATTCTACCGCATTCCCAAGCCCTTGCTGCGTCTCTGGGAGGAACGGTTTCCCGAAGGTATCGAAGCGGACGAATCGCGCGGGCAATGGGACTACCTGTACAAGACCCGTGAATTGGCCACCTTGTCCGGCAACCGGTTTCACAAAAAAAAGAATCTTTTCAACCAGTTCCTCAAAAAGTACCCGGACCACGCCTATATGCCGCTCACGCTGGAGTGCGTGGAATCCGTGCTCCGGATGCAGGAAGAATGGTGCACCTGGAACGAATGCCCGGAATCCGACGCGCTGATGGCCGAAAACAAGGCCATTTTCCGGGTTCTCAGCCACTGGGACCAGCTGCCCGGCCTGCTCGGGGGATTCATCGCCCTGGACGGCAAGGTGATCGCGTACACCGTCGGCGAGCGGCTCACCCAGGACACGGTGGTCACCCATTTCGAAAAAGGCGCGACCGAATACAAGGGGATTTACCAGGCCATCAACTGCTTCTTCGCCCGCGACAACGTGGAGCGGTTCACGTTCACCAACCGCGAGCAGGACCTGGATGACGA
>JAJBSY010000332.1 GCA_020861205.1 Deltaproteobacteria bacterium
CAGGCCTTGCGCGACATGGACGAGCAGTGGCGCATCCGGATGGTTGACGGTCTGGAAGAGGCGGATTGTTTTCCAGTTCGCCGCGACAAAGGGAGCGGTTTTCACGGCGCACCGCTCCTCTTTGGCGAATTCCGCGTCCAGGGTGTCCCGGACGACGGCTTCCAGGTCAACGACTTTCCGCACGTCGCCGTGCAGATAAACGCGCAGAATTTCCGGCTTTCCAGCGCCGGACTCGTACAGCTTGTCCAGGAAAAAATCCCCGAACTCCATGGGGCTGTTACGCGTCCAGAACGGCCAATAGCCCAGGAAAAACATGTTGGGGATGCACACCGGCCGCGCGTCCGGCCCGAGCCGGGCCAGGAGAGCGTCGGAACCGACCTCGCCCCATTCCGGTCCCAGATGCTGGTACAAGAACAGGGTCGCGGCTTTCAGGATAGGGTCGGGTATCGCCTCGCGGGTGTAGTTGGTATATATCCGTATGCGCCATCGCGCGGCAAATTCCGCCGACGCCATCAAAAGCCGGGAGAGCGGCTCGGCCTGGCAATTGGCGTGCAGGACGCACACCTCGCGAGTATCGTCTTTCATGGCGAAACTATAGAACAAAACGCGCCAAGCGCAAAGCGCCTTGGCTGTAACGCCGGCGCGCGCCCTCGGCAATTACCGCGATAGGTTTACCCATGCGAACACCTTCCGTCCCTCCCTGTTCGGCCGTTCGGGCCAGGACCGTCATTCCCCTTGCCGGCGAACTGCCGGCGCGCGGCATGGAAGCGTTAACCCGCCCGCTCGCCCGCATCGACGACGGCATCGTCCTTTTCAGGGACGGCGCCATCCTGGCTGTGGAACCGTACACCACCTATACCCGCAGACCGGACGCCCTGCCCCGGGCCGGCATCCGCGATCTCGGCGACGTCATTCTCGTTCCCGGGCTGGTGAACTGCCACACCCACCTTGAAATTTCCCACATGGCCGGACGGACGGTCCGCGGCAAGGGGTTCGCGGATTGGGTCGCCAGCCTTGTAGCCCTGGACGCGAAGGCGCCGGATACTGCCGAATCCGACCTGCGCCGCGCCGTGGAGTCCCTGGCCCAAAGCGGCACGGCGGCCGCCGGCGACATTTCCAGCCGTATGCCGCGAAGCGTCCTGACGGCGGCGCGGGATCACGCCGTTGACGCCAGGATATTTTGCGAGATTATCGGGCACGCGGCAACCGCCTTCGATGACGCCGCCACCGTCGCCGGGACGGACCCGGCCTTTACCCTGGCCGGGCACGCCTTTTATACCACGCCCGGGGAGACGGTCGCGAAAGCCCGGAAGTGGTGCGCGGAGCGCGGCCGGCCCTTTTCCCTGCATCTGGCGGAGCATGAGGACGAAGTCCAATGTTTGCGGGACGGCAGCGGCAAGCTGTTCGATCTATTGCGCGAGCGGGTTGTTCCCGCGTCCTGGCGCCCGCCGGGAATGTCGCCGGTGCAATACGCGGCGTCGCTCGGCGTGCTCGCCGCCGGAACCCTCGCCGTGCATTGCGTGCGATGCGACGCGCACGATATCGCGACCCTCGCGTCCGGCGACGCGGCCGTATGCCTTTGCCCCAGGAGCAATCTGTACATCAATGTCGGGGCGGCCCCCGCTAAAACCTTTGCCGAGAAGGGAATCCTTCTTTGCCTGGGTACGGACAGCCTGGCGTCCAACACGGACCTGGACGTCTGGAACGAAGCCGAATTTTTTCTGGAAAAAAATATTCTTCCCGCAAAGGCTCTTCTCCGTATGGCTACGGTGAACGGGGCCGCCGTTTTGGGCCTTGGCGGCCGGTTGGGAAGGCTGGAAAAAGGAATGCGATTCTGCTATAAAACATTCCCGGACGCAATGAACGCCCTTTTCCGCTGAGCCAGGCCGTACGGCGAAAAGCGGGGTAAGGGCCCGCCGGGACGGCCCATCCTTTTCGATCCCGGTCATATGGCGGCAACTCCTTGGACGGGAAGACCAATGCAGACAGCGCACACCATCCTTACCATGCAAACGGATAGGTAAAAGGCCGCATCAGGGCCTTTTTTTGTGGCTGAACGCCTGGAAAAAGTCGGACTTCCCACAATTGGGCAGCGCCTTCGGCGGGGCAAAACGAGGCGTGGCCGCCTCCCCGCGCAGGACAGACCCGCAAACAGAGGAAGGCCGGGACCGCGACGCGGTTTCGCGCGCTTTTTTGGTGGCAGTATGGACAACAGCTTTATCTGGCCGCACAAGGATCTGCTTGATGTTACCCAGCTAACGGTCGAAGAGACCACGTACCTGCTCGATCTTGCGGAACAGTTCCACGAAGTGAACACCCGCCCGGTGAAAAAGGTGCCTACGTTGCGCGGCAAAGGCGTGGTTCTTTTTTTCGCCGAGGACAGCACCCGGACAAAGACCTCCTTCGACATGGCGGGGAAACGCCTTTCCGCGGATACCTTTTCCCTCGGCAAGTCGGGCAGCAGCATGAACAAGGGCGAATCCCTGAAAGACACCGCGCTGACCCTCGAAGCCATGAACCCGGACGTCATCGTCATCCGGCACCGTTCCAGCGGGGCGGCCCAGTTCCTGGCGGAACGGCTGAACTGCGCCATCGTCAACGCCGGGGACGGCTGGCACGCGCACCCCACCCAGGCGCTTCTCGATCTTTTTTCCCTCCGCCGGTATTGGAAGGGGGACCTCGGCGGCAAAAGCCTCCTCATCATGGGAGACATCGCCCACAGCCGGGTGGCCCGTTCCAACGTGCACATGCTGACCAAAATGGGTGTCAACGTCCGCCTGTGGGCGCCGCGCACCCTTCTTCCGGCCGGCGTCGCCCGGTGGCCCGTGACGGTATACGGGGATCTGAACGAAGCCCTTACCGATGTTGACGGCGTCATGTGCCTGCGACTGCAGCGCGAGCGCATGGCCGCGGGGCTCATGCCGGATATATCCGAATACGCTTCCATCTTCTGCCTGAACCGCAAAATGATGGAACGGGCCAAACCCGGGGCGCCCGTCATGCATCCGGGTCCCATCAACCGGGGAACGGATATCGCGGCGGACCTCGCGGATTCCGTGGAAAGCCTTATCCTCGCGCAGGTCAACGCGGGCGTCGCCATCCGCATGGCGGTTCTGCTCGCCCTGTGCACGCGTACCGGGCTTTCCGAGGAATAACGAACGCGGTCACCATCATCATAAAGGCAACGAACGGAGTCACTCCATGTCAGAAAATACAGCTTTCCTGCTTACCAACGCCAGGTACCTTGGCGACCCCACGGACGTCCTGGTTCAAGACGGACGCATCGGCGAGACGGGCAAGGCCGGCAGCCTCAGCGTCCCCTCGGGCGTCACGCGCATCGACGCTGGCGGCGCCATCCTCTTCCCCGGATTCATCGACGCGCATACCCACATGCGCGAACCCGGCTACGAATGGAAGGAGGATATCGCCTCGGGCCTCGCGGCGGCCGCCAACGGAGGGTTCTCGGCCGTCATGTGCATGGGCAACACTCTGCCGGTCAACGACAACGCTTCCGTCACCAGGCTCATTCTGGACAAGGCTGCGAAGGCGCATCCCAATGGCCCCCGGCTCTACCCCATCGGCGCGCTGACCGTCGGCCTTGAAGGCGCGGAGCTCTCGCCCATGGCGGAACTTGCCGAAGCCGGGTGCGTCGCGTTCTCCAACGACGGCAAACCCGTCACCAATACGGAAATCTTCCGCCGGAGCGTCGAATACGCATCCATGTGGAACAAGGTGGTCATCGACCACTGCGAAGACCCCTTCATGGCCAAAGGCAGCCACATGAACGAAGGGTTCGTCAGCGGCATGATCGGCGTCAAAGGCCAACCCGCCATCGCGGAGGCCCTGCACGTCACCCGCGACATCCTGCTGGCCGAATATCTCGACCTGCCCATCCACCTCGCCCACATCAGCTGCCGGCAATCCGTGGAGCTCATCGTGTGGGCCAAAAGCAGGGGCGTCAGGATCACGGCGGAAACCTGCCCGCACTACCTGCACTTCACGGACGATCTGCTTTCCAATTACGGCACCGCCGGCAAGGTCAACCCCCCGTTGCGCACCGCCGACGACGTCAGCTACCTGCGTTCTGCCCTGGCCGACGGCGTGTTCGACATGCTGGTCACCGACCACGCGCCGCA
>JAJBSY010000400.1 GCA_020861205.1 Deltaproteobacteria bacterium
GGATATGGTATATCCTATAGACATCCTATGCCATGAAATCAACTATAAACGCTGTAATGGCCCGGATGCACCCTTCAAGGTCCGGTATGCGTTCTTCCCGCCCCGCATCCGACCGGCGGAGAAAATACTCGCCCGAAAGACCGCCGTCCCGCTGTCCGGGATTCCGGAGATCCAGGTCCGGAATACGCCAGCTGACAACCAGGGTGGCCTCGTCCTTCCCGTCCGCCGCCCGGATCCTGACGGTCACGCTGTCCCCGGCGTCCTCCCACCGCAGCCGCCTTGCCGAATCCGGGCAGGAACCGCCGATGACCGAAGGCAGCGCCGCATATATTTCGTCCAGGGCGGCGACCACGGTACGCATGTGCTCCGTCCCGGTATCGCGCAGCCGCTCAAAGACCCTGGAGGTTTCGTTTTCCGCGGCGCGCCGCCGGGCGACTTCCTTTTCCAGCAGGTCAACCGGCCGCTCGCGCAGGGCATCGATACCGTCCCGCCCGTCGCTTTTTCCATCCCTGACCAGGATTTTTCGCACATACAGCCAGAGTACCACCAGCGCGACGGCGCCAAGCAACAAATTAACGTACATTGAGACTCCCGTTAATACCGAAACAATCCCGAACCGTCGGCCCTTGCATCCGCCATGGGCGCGGTTCGCCTTTCATGCATGAAACTACATGCGTCCCTCAAAGAAGACAAGGCGACGTGACGCACCCGAACAAACCAAATCGGGTTTTTCTGTGGATATTACCCAAAAGAAATGTATAATAAAGTAATTTCCCCTGTCTCCGGGATTTTTCCGCTCTCTCCGCGAGCGTGTGCGCGGCTAGCCCGCAAGCAAAGGAATGCCTATGCCACGTGACAGCAAACGCACTCTTCGTTTCGCCCGGGACGGACGCATCCTGGGCCGGTCGATCGTCGCCTTCCTCCTTGCCCTTTTATTGTGCGGCTTTATGATCCGCCTTACCCTGCAGCACAAATCAAACAGTGAAAGGCTCGCCATGGAGCAACTGCTGCTGGAAAAAAGCGCCGCGGTCACGTCCACGATCTATACGCTTCTCTCCAAAACGCAGGCGCTTGCCGCGCTGGTTATCCAAAGCGACGGGGATGTCGCCGAGTTCCGCAAGGTAGCCGCCGTCATCGTCAACAACCCCGCGATTCACAACATCCTCATCGCCCCGTCCGGGATCGTCGCGGATGTCTATCCGCTTGAAGGAAACGAAAGGCTTCTCGGATACGATCTCCTGGGTCCCGGAGCGGGCAACGCCGAAGCTCGCCTGGCCAGAGACAGCGGCGACCTTGTCATCGGCGGCCCGTTCCCGATGATGCAGGGAGGCGGCAACGCGATCGTCGGCCGCCTTCCCGTTCAGCTCGCCCGGAACGACGGCTCGAAAAGGTTCTGGGGTTTGGTCTCGGTCACCCTGAAATATCCCCAGGCCCTGGATGGCGCCGGCCTGAAGGCGCTGCAAGGGCAAGGGCTCGGCTACATGCTGTGGCGCGTCAATCCGGATACGGGAAACCGCCAGATCATTATGCAAAGTGACGTGCCGCCGCCAGGCAATGCCCGGTTCCTGGAAATGCCCCTCCGGATACTGAACGCCGTCTGGTATTTGCGCGTATCCCCGTTGTGGGTATGGTACCGGCAGCCCGAAAGCTGGCTTCTGATCGGCCTCGGCCTCTGCGCCAGCATTTTCTTCGCCTTCATCGTCCACAACAACGGGACGCTGCGATGCATCAAAACCGAGCTGGAAACCATGGTCGGAACGGACGCGCTCACCGGCGCCCTGAACCGGAAGGGCCTCTTCCCCAAGCTTGAAACAATCTGCCTGCGAAAGGAGCCCTTTTGCCTCGGCTACATTGACTTGAATTATTTCAAACAGATAAACGACACCCTCGGGCACAGCGTCGGCGACCTGGCCCTGGTTGAATTCTCCCGGCGTGTCGCCGCGCAACTCGATGAGCGCCACACGTTCGCCCGTATCGGGGGCGACGAGTTCATTCTGCTCCAAACCGGTGCGGAAGAGACCCTGGATACGGTCTGGAAAAAAATCGCCACGGCGCTTGAGCATCCGATCATGCCCGTGGCGGGCGCGCCGATTTTCCTCACCTTCAGCAGGGGCGACGCGGCCTTCCCGTTTGACGGGAACTCGGTGGATGAACTCATCGCCTGCGCGGACAGACGCATGTACGAGCAAAAACGGAAAAGTTACGCTGGCGAGCACGGAAGACGCCGTACGGATTGGCGCGCCGGCGACCCCTCCCCGGCATTCGGTTGTCACGATTCCTTTGCGAAGGAAACGGCGACCACCAATACCTGACCTCCCGCGGATCGGGAAAACAGCTGTTATTTGACGCCGGACGCGCGGAACCCGCGCCAGTTACACCTTGACAAGCCCCCATGACTCTTTCTACGGTAACCGAGCATGGCTGAAGATCCGTCGCGGCTTCCCACGCGCCGCGCGGGTTCTTGGTACCAGCCCTGGTAAACGTTTGACAGAAGACACCCGTTACATGGTTGCAGCGAGACGTGCCCCCAGTCCGCAAGGCCGGGGTTTTTCATTGACACTGTTACGGTAAGGGAGAGTTTCATGGCCAACACCGAAAACCAAAGAACCTATGCGCTTATCGGCACGGGAGGCTGCGGTAAGACGACCCTGGCGGAGATGCTTCTCTTCCAGTCCGGGGTCGTCAACCGCCTCGGGAGGATTGAGGACGGCACCACGGCCCTTGATCTGGAGCCCGAAGAAATCAAACGGCGCGGCAGTATCCAGCCCGGTTTCGCGACGTACGTCTGGAACAAGAACCGCCATTTCTGCATCGATATTCCCGGCGACAACAACTTCACCGGCGACGTGGACTACCTGCTCATGGCCGCCGACGCCGCCGTGTTCGTCATAGACGCCGTGGACGGCGTGCGCCCCCTGACCAAGAAACACTGGTCCTCCGTCAACAAGGCCGGTATCCCGGCCTGCTGCTTTATCAACAAAATAGACCGCGACCGCGCGGACTTCGATACCGCCCTTAACGGGCTTTCGTCCATTCTGGGCCTGAAAACCGTTCTCCTGTACGCCCCTATCGGCTTGGCCGAAAACTTCAAGGGTCTGGTGGACGTTCTGGGGCAAAAAGCCCTCATGTTCGGCGCGGACGGCGCCGTTACCGAAGCTGCAATCCCCGCGGACATGGCCGACGGCATGGCCATCCTGCGTGAAACCGCCATCGAGAACATCGCGGAAAGCGACGAAGCCTTGATGGAAAAATATCTCGACGTGGGCGAGCTTACCGAGGAAGAAATCCAAAGCGGCCTGCGCATGGGCGTGAAAAACGGCGAAATAGTTCCCGTCATCGCGGGCGCCGCGCTTGAGAACAAGGGGGGGGCGCAGCTCCTGGACCTCATCCAGCACTATTTTCCCTCCCCGCTCGACCACGCCCCGTGGCTCGGCAAGGACGGTTCCGAGCGCGTCAGTTCCGCATCCGTGCCGGCGGCCTGCTTCGTCTTCAAGACCATCGCGGATCCCTTCGCGGGCCAGCTCAGCATGGTTCGCGTGCTCTCCGGAACCATCAGCAGCGAATCCGCCCTCAAGAACATGACCAGCGGCGACACGGAACGGCTGGGCACCCCCATCCTCCTGGCGGGCAAAAACCAGACGCCCACCAAGGATGCCCTGGGGCCCGGCACCATCGCCGCGATTGCCAAGCTCAAAAACACCCGGACCGGCGACACGCTATGCGACGAAAAATCGCCCTTTGAACTGGCCGTGCCCGACCTGCCCCCGCAGCTCATTTCCTACGCGCTCGCGCCCAAGGAAAAAGGGGATGAGGACAAGGTATTCTCCGCCGTGCAGCGGTTGCTCGACGAGGATATCTCCCTCAAACTCTCCCGCGACGAGGAAACCGGGGACATTCTGGTTTCCGGCATGGGCCAGCTGCATATTGAAATTTCCGTGGAACGGGCCAAGCGGCGGTACAAGACGGAAATTCTTCTGAAAACCCCCAAAGTGCCTTACCGGGAAACCATCAAGGGCAAGGCCCAGGTCCAGGGCCGCCACAAGAAACAATCGGGCGGCCGCGGACAGGTCGGCGGCTGCTGGGTTGAATTCGCACCCCTGGCGCGCGGCGCAGGCTACCATT
>JAJBSY010000336.1 GCA_020861205.1 Deltaproteobacteria bacterium
AAGGCCGGTTACAACGACACGTTTTTTACTCATGGTCTTCCTTCCCAACAAATCGTTTTATGGTGGCGCTTCACCTGGCCGCCAAAAAGCCGATGCGCGGCTGAAGCGAGAGAACCCGCCCGCTGACCGGGCGTTCCGGGTTCCGGAAGAAAACCGCAGAGCGTCTTATGACAGATCATAAGACGCTCTTTGCACCCAAGTCTTCTCCCGATTATTGACGGGCCTCGACGTAGGAGATGGCGTCCTGGACCTTCAGGATCTTCTGGGCGTCTTCGTCGTCGATTTCCAGTTTGAATTCTTCTTCCATGGCCATTATCAGCTCGGTAAGGTCGAGGGAGTCCGCGCCCAGGTCTTCGATGAAAGACGCTTCGGGCTTCACTTCGTCAGCGGACACGCTGAGCTGGTCCATAATGATTTTTTTCACTTTTTCTTCGACCGACATGGTGCCTCCAAAAGGTTTGATTACAACCGGAATTGTAAGATTGTTAACAATATAAGCCGCCGTTGACGGCAAGAACCTGGCCGGTAATGTACCCGGCCCGGTCGGACGCGAGAAAGGCGACGGCGGCGGCGATATCGTCCACGGCGCCGAAGCGTTTGAGCGGAATCTGCCCGAGATACGCCTTTTGGACGTCCTCGGGAAGGGCGGCGGTCATATCCGTCTGGATGAAGCCCGGCGCGACGGCGTTGACCGTGATGTTGCGGGAGGCCAGTTCCTTGGCGGCCGACTTGGTCAGGCCGATCATCCCGGCCTTGGCGGAGGAGTAGTTCAACTGCCCCGCGTTCCCCATCTGGCCGGAGATGGACGTGATGTTTATAATGCGGCCGTGGCGCTGGCGGGTCATTATTTTCGCGGCCTCGCGGGTACAGGCGAAGGCGCCGCGCAAATTGACGTTCAGCACGGCGTCCCAGTCCTCGTCCTTCATCCGGACCATGAGACCGTCCCTGGTGACGCCCGCGTTGTTCACAAGCACGGCCAGATCCACCTTGTCCCTGACCTCGTCCTGGAAAAAAGCCGTGACCGACGCGGGATCGCCCACATCCAGGCGAAAGGCCCTGGCCGATCCGCCGGAAGCGGTAATCCCGGAAGCCACCTTCTCGGCTTCCTCAGGCCTGCTGACGTAGGTCAGGTAGACCTGGCAGCCCTGGCGGGCCATTTCCTCGGCAATGCCTTTGCCGATGCCCCGCGACGCGCCGGTAACCAGGGCCGTTCTTGGTAAATCGCTCATGAGGGAGAATTCCTTCTACATGCCGCAAACGTAAACATTGCGTATATCAAAACCCGCTCCAAGTGGCAATAAAGCTCTTTACAACAGGGCCTCGCGTTCGGGCCGCCGGGACGCGCGCGGATCAAAACCTGAAGAGCGCCGCGCTCCAGGTCAACCCGCCCCCGAAGGTGCAGGTAAGAACGCGCATACCGGGCCGCAGCGCGCCCTGGCGCCGCGCCTCGTCGATGGCCAGCGGAATGGATGCGGCGGAGGTGTTCCCCGTGTTGGTCAGGTTTACGAACACCTTCTCCTCGGGAACGCCCAGCCGCGAGCCAACCGCTTCCATAATGCGCATGTTCGCCTGGTGCGGCACCAGCATGTCCACGTCGTCGATGGTCAGGTTGTTGCGCGCGAGCACGTCCTTGCTGACGGCGGCCATGTTGCGCACGGCGTGCTTGTAGACTTCGCGGCCGTTCATGCTGATGAAGTAATCCACGCCGAGCGTGTCCCCGATCTTGTAATATTCGCCGCATTCGCGCGGCCCGCCGAAATGCAGCAGCGGACCGAGGGACCCGTCCGTGCCGGTTTCGATGTCGTCCATGACGGCCAGGGTCTTTCCCATGCCCTCGGAGCCGAGCACGAGGGCGGCGGCCGCGTCGCCGCACAGCACGCAGGTCGCGCGGGCCAGCCTGTTCGTCCTGGCGGAATGGGCTTCCGCCGCGACAAGCAGGACCTTGGCATCCGGCTGGGCGCTGATAAGCCCCCGCGCGACGACAAGACTGAACAGGCACCCGCTGCAGGCCGCGTTTATATCCACGGCAAACCGCCCGCTGATGCCGAGCTTGTCGCACAGAAGGCAGGAGGCGGACGGCGTGATGTACTCGCCGGTGCAGGTGGCATATAGGACGTGGGTGATCTCGTCCGCCGTCACGCCGGCATCCGCGAGCGCCCTGACGGCGGCGGCATGACCCATGTCGGTGTTGGTCTGGCCCTTGGCGAGAAGATGGCGTTCCTTGATGCCCGTACGGGAGGTTATCCACTCGTCGGAGGTATCCACCAATTTGCTGAGTTCCGCGTTGGTCATCACGGGATCGGGCAAATAGGAGCCCAACCCGAAAATCGCTATCTTCTGCATGGAATTGCCCTTTATTTTATGGCTTTACCGTAGCGCGTCAGTTCTTCATTCTGAGAAATGGCCTCCACAAGACGCTCATAGGTGCCCTTACGAACAAACGTGGCGGCCATGCGCGTCGCGCTGGCGACGGCCTTGGCGTTCGAGCGGCCGTGGGCGACGACGGCGATACCGTTAAGCCCGAGAAGCGGCGCGCCGCCGTACTCGGCGTAATCCACAAAGCGGGCAAACCGCTTGAACGCGCCCTTTGAAAGAAAGGCCCCGAGTTTCGCCACCGGGCTTCCGAGAAGCTCCCGCTTCAGTATCCGGGCGATGGAGGTGGCAAGGCCCTCGGACAATTTAAGGGCGACATTCCCCACAAACCCGTCACAGACGATAACGTCCACATCGCCGGTAAAAATATCGCGCCCTTCGACGTTGCCCACGAAGTTGAGATTTTCCACGAGTTTCAAAAGCTCGTAAGCCTCTTTCACCAACGTGTTGCCCTTACCCTCCTCCTCGCCGATGGACAGGAGGCCGAGCCGGGGAACGGGCAGGTCGAGCATGTCCCGGGCAAAGGCGTTGGCCATGAGCCCGAACTGCAGAAGGTGGTGGGGCTTGCAGTCCACGTTCGCGCCAACGTCCAGGAGGACCATGGGGTTTTTTTCCGTGGGCATGATGGACGCCAGCGCCGGCCGTTCCACCCCCGCTATGCGGCCCATGATGAACATGCCGCAGGCAACGGTGGCGCCGGAATGGCCGGGACTCACGATGCCGTCGGCCCGCCCCTCTTTGACAAGACGGCAGGCTACCTGGATGGACGCGTCTTTTTTCCGGCGCAGAATCTCGGACGGCTTTTCGTCCATCTCCGCGACTTCCCCGGCGTGGACGGTCTCGACATCGACCCCGGCGGGGTTGAGCTTCGCGAGCTCGGCGGCAACGGCATCATGGCGCCCCACGAGCAGGACCTTGAATTTTCCGGCCCTGGCCGCATCGACAGCGCCCGGGACGCACACGGAGGGGCCGAAGTCCCCGCCCATGACGTCAACCGCTATAATGGGCGCGTCCTTTGCCATACGTTATTCCGCGGAGGGCTGGACGACAACCTGCCGGTCACGGTACATGCCGCAGGCCGGGCAGACGGTGTGGGGCAGCGTGGCTTCACCGCACTTGCAGAACACCACGGGCGGCACGGCCGCATGATGGTGCGCGCGGCGCATACCTTTTTTGGATTTGGATTTTTTGCTCTGTTGAACGGCCATGGTTCTCTCCTCGCCGCGAACACGCCGCGGCCATTAACGTATTTAACGCCCCACCTTGAGCCCGCGTAACGGGGCCATGCGCGGGTCTTCGGCATCGCTCCCGCAGGAGCAGGACGTCGTATTCCTGTTGACCCCGCACCGGGGACAAAGCCCCTTGCAGGCGGGATCGCACAACGGCTTCATCGGCAGGGCGAGGAGAAACTCCTCCCAGGCCAAAGCCGCCAAATTCATCTCGACACCCTGGCCCGACGGGGCGTTACGCAGCAGTTCCCTGTCCACCTCGAGCGGGTCGCCCCCGTCTTCCGCAGGGAAGGGCTCGTAGGTATCGACAGGCTGCGCGATGACGACAACGGCGTCTTCGGCGCAACGGGTACACGGCAGGGCCACCTTGCCCGTAATCGAACCGCGGATAAGCACGCCCTCGTCCTGTACGAACACGGTGAACGTCGCGCGCAACGGTTCCAGGATCGTGCCGCTGATGCCGAATTCGGCCATGGGCGCGGTCCAGACCGCCTGAT
>JAJBSY010000277.1 GCA_020861205.1 Deltaproteobacteria bacterium
CAGTTCCACCACTTCGGGGGAAGCGCGTTCCTTCACAAGCTCCAGGGCGGGCGGGGAAGCGACCCGGAACGCCATGCGCTGCTCGTCGGTCAGGTTGGTGAACTCCGTTTTTCCGGACGCGCGAATCTTTTCGCCGGCCTCGTTGGAAAGGCGCTCGGCCAGGTCGCGCTGGTACAGGGCCTGTTCGTGGCCGACTTCCAGGATGAGTTTCTGCTGCTCTTTGGTGAGGTTGTCGAAATATTCCTTGTTCATGAAATTCACGTACATGGAATACATGTGCTGGGTATCGGTCAGATACTTCTGCACTTCGTAGAACTTCATGTGGTAAATCTGGGCATAGGGATTTTCTTGCCCGTCGATGGTGCCCTGCTGCAGGGCGGTGAAAACTTCCCCGTAACTCATGGGCGTGGGGTTCGCGCCAAGGGCGCGCCACGCGGCGAGGTGGATCGGGTTTTCCATGGTGCGCAGCTTGACGCCTTTCAGGTCTTCGGGCTTGACGATGGGGCGCTTGTTGTTGGTCACGTTCCTGAACCCGTTTTCGATCCAGCCGAGCACGACAAATCCCTTGTCGGCCATTTTCTTGTTCAGGAAGGCGCCGAGTTCGCCGTCCATGGCGTCCCACACTTCCTTCCTGTTGTTCCAGGAGAAGGGCACGTCCAGGATAAGCAGGTCGGGCACGAAAGACGCCAACGGCGAGGTGGTCACCGTGCTCATGGGCAGTTCGCCCATCTGCACCGCTTCGGAAAGTTCGCGTTCAAAACCGAGTTCGCCGTTCGGGTAGATTTCGACTTTGATGTCGCCGTTGCTGCGTTTCTCGATTTGTTCCTTGAAAAACAGCCATTGCAGGTGCATACCGTCGTTCGTCGGCTGCACGTGGCCCACCTTGATGGTCACGGCCGCCGCGGACAGGTTCGCGGAACCGAGCACGAGTGCCAGCCCCATAGCCAGAACGGACAAAACGCGTTTACTCATTGCAGCTCCTTCGCTTTTACAGCGCATTAGAGTTACCTCCGCCGGGATGCCGGACGGAGAAGCGGGGCGGCGCCCCAAGGTCAAAACAAGTCATAGGCCGCGGCCATCGAGCCGTGGAACGCGATGCCATCCGAGAGGTTCGGGCATTTCCTGCGCGGATGCCGCGAGAGAGAGAAACGGCTGTAATCCGGGCCGGGCGGTCTGCCCGGCGGCGTCACAGCCGGGGTTGCGGCATTCACGGACACCTCGAAGCTAACGCACGATCGCGCCGTACTTGGCGGATTGCACCATCTTCGCATACCGGGCGAGGTAGCCGGACGTGACTTTCGGCGCGGGCTGCACCCAGCGTTTCTTCCGTTCGGCCATTTCCGCGTCTGAAATCTCGGCCTGCAGCGACCGCCCTGGAATGTCGATGGCCACGAGGTCGCCGTCGCGGAGGAGCGCGATGGGTCCGCCCTTGGCTGCTTCCGGGCAGATGTGGCCGATACACGCGCCGCGGGTGACGCCGGAGAACCGGCCGTCCGTAATCAGGGCGACCTTCAGTCCCATGCCCGCGATGATGGCCGTGGGGCTGAGCATCTCCCGCATACCCGGACCGCCCTGCGGCCCTTCGTAGCGGATGACGACCACGTCGCCGTCCTTGATCGAATGGGCCAGGAGGGCTTGGGTGGCTTCCTCCTCGGAATCGAAAACCCTGGCAGGCCCTTTGAAGGTGAGCATGTCCTCGGCCACGGCGCTTTCCTTCACCACCGCGCATTCGGGTGCCAGGTTGCCGTACAGGATGGCGATGCCGCCGGTCTTGCGGTACGGATCGTCCACGCCGCGGATGACGTCGGGCCGGGTGACGGCCGCGTCCGCCAGCCTGTCCTTGAGGGGGCCGGTGACGGTAAGGGCGGATTCGTCAATAAGCCCCTTTTTCGCCAGTTCCTTCATGACGGCCGAAATGCCGCCCGCTTCGCCGAGATCCTGGAGGTGGTGCTGCCCGGCGGGGCTCATTTTCGTTATGTAGGGGGCCTTTTTGCTGATTTCCTCGAAAAGCTCGAGCGGCAGCTCGATGCCCGCTTCCTGGGCGATGGCCGGAAGGTGCAGGACGGTATTGGATGATCCGCCGATGGCCATGTCCACGGCTATGGCGTTGGCGAATGCCGTTTTTGTCAAGATGTCGCGGGGTTTGATGTCGGCCTTGACCAGTTCCATGACGGCCTTTGCCGCGCGTTTCGCCAACATGCGGCGCGCGCCGGTGTATGCCGACGGTATGGTGCCGTTGCCCGGCAGGCCCATGCCGAGCGCCTCGGTAAGGCAGTTCATGCTGTTGGCCGTGAACAACCCCGCGCAGGAACCGCAGCCGGGACAGGCCGATTGTTCCATGCTCGCAAGATCCTTGTCGCTGAGTTTTCCGGCGGCATGGAGCCCGGGTGCCTCGAAGATGGTGGTCAGATCCACGCTTCTGCCCTGGAAGCGACCGGCCAGCATGGGCCCGCCGCTTACCACCACGGCGGGTATGTTCACCCGCGCGGCCGCCATCAGCATGGCGGGCACGATCTTGTCGCAGTTGGGTATAAGGACCAGACCGTCGAGGCCGTGCCCCACGGCCATGGCTTCGATGGAATCCGCGATCAGTTCGCGGCTGGGCAAAGGATATTTCATGCCCTGGTGCCCCATGGCGATGCCGTCGCATATCCCGATGGCCGGAAATTCGACCGGGGTGCCACCGGCGGCGGAAATTCCCAGCTTGGCGGCATCGGCGATGTCCGAGAGATTGAAGTGTCCGGGAACGATTTCATTGAAGGAATTGACGACCCCGATGAGGGGTTTGTCGAGATCCTCGGGGCTGTAGCCCATGGCGTGGAAAAGCGCCCGATGGGCCGCCCTGGTTGGGCCTTTTTTAACAATATCGCTGCGCATCCGTGTACTCCTCGAGACTGACGCCGGGCAGGCGGCATGGAAACGTTTTTTCCGCAGGCCGCCGCCAACAGACGGCGGCCGTCGCTCATGACCCTTTCTTGACTTCAACGCCGGCGATCATTTCGTAGAAACGGACGACGCCGCCATGGTCGATCTGGCCCATGCCGTTGGCTTTGAGCGACTGCATCATTTCCATGACGCTGGCGGTCAGAGGGACCGGCGAACTCATGGAGTGGGCCGTCTCCAGCACGTTCACGAAATCTTTGATATGGATTTCCATGCGCGCCCCGGGCGTGTAATTGCGCTCCAGGATCATGGGGCCTTTCTGGTTCAGCACGGTGGAACCGGCAAGGCCGTTCCGGACCGCTTCGAACACGAGGCCGGGATCCACCCCGGCCTTGGCCGCCAGGGTAAAGGCTTCCCCCATGGCCGCGATGTTCACGCCGACCATGATCTGGTTGGCCAGTTTGGCGATACAACCCGCGCCGACCTGTCCGACCAGGATCGTGCTGGCGGACATGGGCTTGAACACCGGAAGCGCCCGGTCGTAATCCTCCCGGCTGCCGCCCGCCATGATGGCCAGCGTCGCGTCCACGGCCTTGGGTTCGCCCCCCGAAACCGGGGCATCCATCATGCGGATGCCCTTTTCGGCGAGCAGCGCGTGAATTTCCCGCACGGTCATGGGGGAGAGGGAACTCATATCCAGGAGCAGGGTGCCGGGCTTGGCGTGCTTGCCGACGTCGGCGGCGCTTTCCAGGCAGATGGCCGGGGTCGGCAGCATCTGGATGATGACGGAGCATTTGCCGGCCAGCTCGGCGGCGCTCGAGGCTATCTGAATGCCGCGTCCCGCCGCGTCCTTGCAATTCTGCGGAACGACGTCATACCCGATGACGGCGAACCCGCCTTTGACAAGGTTGGCGGCCATGGGCCTGCCCATAATACCGAGACCGATGAACCCGATGGTTTCCATGAGCGCTTCCTTCCGGCGCGGTCTTCCGCGGATGAATTGGTTACAGGATAATCTGGTATGACAGCATCCCAGCATTTTTTGTGTATAGCGGCGAATTATTAATGTCAATATGAATTTTTATTCAATAATTTTGGATGATTAAATAAAATATGCCAATTTCCGTTATTTTGAGTTCTTGCAAAACTGGCGTGACAGGTTTACCGTAGAACGGAAAAAGGCGGCTCTACCGG
>JAJBSY010000015.1:0-2713 GCA_020861205.1 Deltaproteobacteria bacterium
CCTTCTAAGCCGGCGCTGCCCGGACCTGCGAAAACCGGAATTTCACCGCATCGCGCTGGAAGACGGCTATACCGTCGTGTTGGGTCCGCTTTTCGAAACGCTTTTACAGCCGGCCCCGGAACGATTGGCCGCGTATGCGAGCCTTATCGGACGGGAGGATGCCGCCGCGTTGCAAGTCGTTCTGGATACGGAAATTTACTGGCTGGAAGGTTGGGAGGCTCTCGCCCGAACCAGGGAAAAGGAAGACGGCCCGGATGCAGCCCTTGCCGTCATGAGGAAAAGTTTCCGCTTCCACCAGACGCCCGTTGTTATGGAAGAAATTCTCCGTTTGGCCGAAAAAACGGGAGAGCGCGACGCCATCGCCGAATTTGCCGAACGCCTTGCCTCCGCACGGGAAACCATGCGCGACCGGCGTTTTCTCCAGGCCAAGCTGGATTCCACCCTCCGCATAGCCGCGGCGCTTGAAGACGACGCGTTGGAGCACCTTGCGAAGGCGTGGCGCAAGCAATTCGGCAAAAAACTCCTGGCCCGGCCGGAATAGACGAAACCGCCCGGCTTCAGACCAGCGGTTCCGTCACCCCTTCCAACCCCGCGAGAGCCAGAAGCGTCAGCAACGCCTTCTGGGCCGCGCGGTATCCGTCCGCCGGTTCCCAGCTTTCCCCTAGAGAATGCACGCCGCGGCTCGTTCCCCCGTATCCGAGGGTAAGCGCGGGAATGCCCCGGCTCATGGGAATATTCGCGTTGGTGCTGGCCGTCTGCGCGGTATCGGCTTCCAGCTCCAGGTATTTTCCGGCCGCGACGGCCGTTTGGACGATAACACTGTCTTCCGGCGTTTGCGCCGCCGGGATATCGGAATAGGACAACGCTTCCACGGTGACCGGCGTCTCCGCCGTCTTGTTCCGGTGCCTGTTTTCCATCGCGACCGCCGCCTGCACGCGGGAGAAAACCTCTTTCTCCAGGGCGTTCAAGGCGTCCGCTCCCAGTGACCGCATGTCCACGTGCGCGCCGCACTCGGCCGCGATGGCGCCGGCCGAGTCTCCGCCGCTGATAATGCCGACGTTGACCGTGGTTTTCGGATCGGACGGCAGGTCGATGGCGGAAATAGCGCTCATGGCCCGGCACATGGCATGGAGGCACATGGGGATGCCGTAATCGCTCCAGCTATGGCCTCCCGGCCCGCGGAAGGTGAACGCCGTCCGCTTCGTCCCGACGCCGCGGTGGCAAACCCGCTCGTTGCTCCCGCCGTCGATGGAAACGGACGCCGCGATTTCCGGATTGTCGTCCAGGAGCTTGCGCATACCGTTGAAGTTGCCGGTGCCTTCCTCGCAGGCGGTTCCCGCAACCATGAGGGTGGTAACCGGGACAAGTTCCGCATGGCGGATGGCCCGCAGCAGGGAGAGGTTGAGAGCGAGGCCGCCCGCGTCATCCCCGATGCCGGGACAATAAATGCGGCCCTCCGCTTCACGGATGGCGAGGGGGGTTTCCTCGGGAAACACCGTATCCAGATGCGCCTCGAACAGGATAACGGGGGTTTTCCCCTTCGCGCCGTAAACGTAGCCGGAAACGTTGCCCAGTGAATCCGTTGTGCAGTCCCTCGCTCCTTCACGGACGATCATCCGGTGATACAAAGGGCTCCGGGCCAAGGCTTCCTTGCCGGTTTCCCCGAAAACCAGCGCGATCTCCTTCATCTGTTCGATTCGCCTTCCATGGTCGGCCTGGAGAAACTCCAGCGCCGCCCTGACCTTCCTGGAGCCGGTCAACGCCTTCATGCTGTCCCGGATGCCTGTTGCCATACCGCACCTCTTCCTGGTTTGTATGGCGAAATCGTATACGAGACACCCCGCCTTGGCAACGGGGCCAAACGGCAAAAGCTCCCGCCGCGTCGCGACGGGAGCTTTTTTCGAGGGGGAGAAAGCCGGTTATTTCTTGCTCTTTTCGGGCACGACCCAAGAACCTTCCGTGCGTTCGAGACGGAGGGTCAACAGACGCTGTTCATGCTCGAACTCTTCCGGCAGCTTTTTGATCTTGGCGAACTGGATCAGGAATTCCTTCTGGCCTTCGGCTTCCTTGAGTCCGGCTTCCCTGTCGATGGTGGAAAGTTTCTCGAACTCTTCCTTGCCGAACTTCAAGCCGCCCCAGAACATGTCCTCGTAATACGGCATTTTGCCGAGCGGGCTTTCCACGGCGGCCGCGCGGCCGCGAACGCGGTCGACGATCCACTTGAGCACGCGGAGGTTGTCGCCGAAGCCGGGCCACATGAAGTTGCCCTTTTTGTCCTTGCGGAACCAGTTGACCTTGAAGATGGTCGGCGGTTTCGGAACGTTGCGGCCGACTTTCAGCCAATGCGCGAAGTAGTCGCCCATGTTGTAGCCGCAGAAGGGCAGCATTGCCATGGGATCGTAGCGGATATCGGCCTGTCCGTCGGCGGCGGCGGTCTTTTCGGAACCCGTGGTGGCGCCGAGATACACGCCGTGCGACCAGTTGAAGGATTCATAGACAAGCGGCGCGTTCTTGCTCAGGCGGCCGCCGAAGATGAAGGCGCTGATGGGCACGCCCTTGGGGTTTTCCCAATCGGGGTCGATGCTGGGGCACTGGCTGGCGGGCGCGGTGAAACGGGAATTGGGATGCGCCGCGTCACGGCCGCAGCCCGGCTTCCAGTCCTGGCCTTTCCAGTCGATGAGGTGCTTGGGCGGTTCCTTGGTCATGCCTTCCC
>JAJBSY010000015.1:2723-4066 GCA_020861205.1 Deltaproteobacteria bacterium
CCATCCCACCACACGTCACCGTCGTCGGTCAGCGCCACGTTGGTGAAAATGGTGTTCTTGGCGCAGGAGGCCAGCGCGTTCCGGTTGGTTTTCTCGGATGTGCCTGGAGCCACGCCGAAGAAGCCGGCTTCCGAGTTGATCGCGTAGAGACGGCCGTCTTTGCCGGGCTTGATCCAGGCGATATCGTCCCCCACGGTGTATATCTTCCACCCTTTGAAACCCTTGGGAGGAATCAGCATGGCCAGGTTGGTCTTGCCGCAGGCGCTGGGGAAGGCGGCGGCCACGTATGTCTTTTCACCTTCGGGGTTCTGGATGCCCACGATCAGCATGTGCTCCGCGAGCCAGCCCTCGTCGCGGGCCATGGCCGAAGCGATCCGCAGGGAAAGGCACTTTTTGCCGAGCAGCGCGTTGCCGCCGTAGCCGCTGCCTAAGGACCAGATTTCACGGGTTTCCGGGAAGTGCACGACATGCACGTTTTCCGGGTTGCAGGGCCAGGCCACGTCCTGCTCGCCTTTTTTCAGGGGCTGACCGACCGAGTGAATGCAGGGCACGAAGAAGCCCTTGTCGCCCAAAACGTTCAAAACCTTCTGGCCCATGCGGGTCATAATGCGCATGTTGACCACCACGTACGGCGAATCGGTGATTTCCACGCCTATCTGAGCGATGTGCGAACCCACCGGCCCCATGCTGAACGGGATCACGTACATCGTACGGCCCTTCATGCAGCCTTTGAACAGGCCGTTCAACTTCTTGCGCATATCCTTGGGGTTGACCCAGTTATTGGTGGGACCGGCGTCGATTTCCTTTTCGGAACAGATGAAGGTCCGGTGTTCCATACGGGCCACGTCGGCCGGGTTGGACCGGGCCAGGAAGGAGCCGGGGCGTTTCTTGGGGTTAAGGGGGATAAAGGTGCCGGCGTCAACCAGCTTCTGGTTCATTTTGTCTTTTTCACGTTCAGACCCGTCGCACCAGTACACTTCATCGGGTTGGCAAAGAGCGGCGATCTCTTCCACCCACGCAATCAATTTTTTGTTGTTCGTTTTTTTCGCGGTCCAATTCGTTTTCACCGTAAACACCTCACTATGATGGTTGCACTTTCGCGTACCGGATACGCGCGTCCTTGTTTATTGAACACATGGAACGCTGAACGCTCCACGGGAATACTCGTTTCTACAGATTGAAACAATAATCACTCTTCGCTGAAAGGGAACACTTCGCTGTTTACGCTAATGACCAATTTCCGGCAATATTTTTTTACTTTCGTTTTTACGCAGTGTAGTTATTTTGAATAATAATAAATAATTTCAATAAATTAAATCATAATAAAAATTTCAATGCACCAA
>JAJBSY010000179.1 GCA_020861205.1 Deltaproteobacteria bacterium
CGTCCCCGGTTGCGGCAAGCGCCTCGCCTTCCGGGAAGGGCCGAAGGGGCCGGGCGCGGCGCATCCCCACGGCGAGATACAAAACGCCGCCGATAACGGGAGCGAACGTCCCCGCGCGGATCCACCGGACCCGCTCCCCGGGGTTGGGAAAATCATGGCGCGAGGCGTGCCAAATACACCACAAATTGGGAAGAATGGGAAGGCTCAGGGCAATGATCCAGAAGAGTGTCTCCACAGACTAGCTCCCGGATTTTTTTCCGGCCGGAGAGCGCCGAAGGGAAAGGAACAACGCCAGCGCCGCGCCGCAGCAGATGGCGATGTCCGCCACGTTGAAGGCGGGCCAGTGATAGCTTCCATAATAAAAGTCAAGAAAGTCGACAACTTCCCTGAACCGGATGCGGTCAATGAGGTTGCCCGCCGCCCCGCCGAGGATCAGCCCCAACGAGACAAAAAAAGCGTGATCGTCGGCTTTGGAACTCCGGGCGAGCATGACGACCACCGCGACGGCCACAAGGGTCGCCGCCAGGAACAGCCAGAACTGCCAGGAAATATCGTGCCGGTTCAGGAAACCGAAGGCCGCTCCCCGGTTGCGGACGTGCACCAGGCTGAACAATCCCTTGATGACGGGTATTTCCGTATACAGGGGAATGGTGGACAGCACCAGGGCCTTGGTGGCCTGGTCGAGAAGGGTCACCGCGGCGGTGGCGGCGGCGATGATGGCGTAGCGGTTGCGCATGGGTCGGGTACGTCCGTTTACGATGGATTGGGAAGTATCGACGTATGGCCCTGTCTTGTCAAGGTCCGCTACCTGTTCTCCAAATTGAGCCGGTGCCTCTTTTGGAGAGCGGACGGAAGCGCCACACTCGCCGGTTGCCCGATGCGCCATGTGCCCAGTACGCGATCGGCGACGGGGATGTTCCTTCACCGGGCCGAACCGCGCCGCGACCTCTTTCAACAAGGAGATCAACCGGCGGACGCAGGACGGACAGCGCTCCGGGAAGGCCTCGGCCTTCTCGCGAAAGCCTGCGCCGCCCTTGACTTCGTTCCGTAAATGGCCGACTATCCCCACCTTCATTAGCGACGAACTTTTTGTTTGGGAGTTTGCATGACCACCGACTATAAAAAGACCCTGAACCTTCCCGTCACCTCCTTCCCCATGAAGGCCAACCTTACCCAGCGCGAACCGGAAATGCTGCGTTCCTGGGAGGATGCGGACGTTTACGCCGCCATGGTCGGCGCGGGCAACGAAAAGGGCCGTTACGTCCTGCACGACGGCCCCCCCTACGCCAACGGCCACATTCACATGGGCCACGCCTTGAACAAAATTTTGAAGGACTTCATCATCAAGTCCAAGAACATGCAGGGATACAAGGCCGAATATGTTCCTGGCTGGGACTGCCACGGCCTGCCCATCGAATTGCAGGTGGAACACGCGCTGGGGGAGAAAAAAAAGGAACTCCCCGCCCACGTCGTGCGCAAGCGCTGCCGGGATTGGGCCAACAAGTTTATCGACATCCAGCGCAAGGAATTCAAACGCCTCGGCATCTTCGGCACCTGGGATGACCCGTATCTTTCCATGGCGCCCGCCTATGAAGCCGCCACCGCCCGCGAACTGGCCAATTTTTACGCAAACGGCTCGGTGGTTCGCAGCAAGAAGCCCGTTCATTGGTGCGTTTCGTGCCATACCGCCCTGGCCGAGGCGGAAGTGGAATACGAGGATCACACATCGCCCTCCATTTTCGTGCGTTTTCCGCTGACCGACCCCGGGGTACGCGAACTGTTCCCGGACGTTGATCCGGCCAGGACCCACGTCCTCATCTGGACCACGACTCCCTGGACCATCCCGGATAACATGGCGGTGGCCGCGCATCCGGATTTCGATTATGTGCTGGTGGAGGCCGGGGGCGATTTCTACCTACTGGCCGAGGGATTGCTTGAAGCCAACGCCAAGGCGTACGGTTGGATCGACCACAAAATCATCGGCAGGGTCAAGGGGTCCGAACTGGAGGGGTTGAAGGCCCGCCATCCCATTTATGACCGGGAATCGCCCATAGTGCTCGGCAACCACGTGACCCTGGACGCCGGTACCGGGTTCGTGCATACCGCCCCGGGCCACGGGCGCGAAGACTACGACATGGGGGTCAAGTACGGGCTGGAAATTTATTCCCCCATGAATGACGAAGGCCGCTTTAACGAAACCGTGCCCTTCTTCGCCGGGTTGAACGTCTGGGAAGCCAATCCCGCGGTCATCGAGAAACTGCGCGAAGTGGGCAACCTCATGGCGGCGGGCAAAATTACCCATTCCTATCCCCACTGCTGGCGCTGCAAAGAGCCGGTCATCTTCCGGGCCACCACCCAGTGGTTCATCCAGATGGAAGCCAACAATCTGCGGCAAAAAGCGCTCAACGCCATCAGGAACGAGGTGGAGTGGATTCCGGCCTGGGGCGAAGCGCGCATCTACAGCATGATCGAAAACCGCCCGGATTGGTGCATATCCCGTCAGCGCACCTGGGGGGTGCCCATCGTGGCCCTGCTGTGCGAAACGTGTAACGAGGCGTGGTACGACGCGGCCTGGGCCAAGGATATCGCCGCCCGGTTCGCCAAGCATCCCACGGGCTGCGACTACTGGTTCGAGGCCGATCTTGCCGAGATCGTGCCGGAAGGTCTGAAATGTCCATCCTGCGGCGGCTCGCACTGGAAAAAGGACACCGACATCCTGGACGTCTGGTTCGATTCAGGCACCAGTTTCGCGGCCGTTTGCGAGCAACGCCCCGAATGCGCCTATCCCGCAGACATGTACCTGGAAGGTTCGGACCAGCACCGCGGCTGGTTCCATTCCTCGCTACTGGCCTCGGTCGGCACTCGGGGCATAGCGCCGTACAGGGAGGTGCTCACCCACGGGTACGTGGTGGACGGCCAGGGCCGCAAGATGTCCAAGTCCCTGGGCAACGGGATGGCGCCCGAAGAGATCATCGCCAAGTACGGGGCGGAAATTCTCCGCATGTGGGTGGCTTCCGCCGACTACCGCGAAGATATCCGGATCTCGGAGGAAATCTTGAGCCGCCAGGTGGACGCCTACCGCCGCCTTCGCAATACCTGCCGCTACATCCTGGGCAATATCGGCGATTTCACGCCGGATAAGGCCGTCGCGGAAAAGGACATGGACCCCCTTGACCGCTTCGCCCTGGATCTCGTGACCCGGGCCCACGACCGGGTGCAGGAGGCCTACAACACCTATGAGTTCCATAAAGTGTTCCATACCCTGCACAACCTGTGCGCCACGGACCTTTCCGCCTTTTACCTGGATATTCTGAAGGACAGGCTCTACGCCTCCGCCCCGGGAAGCGCGGAACGCCGCTCGGCCCAGACCGCCATGTGGCGCATTCTGCTGCTTCTTATGCGGGCGATGGCCCCGGTGCTTTCCTTCACGGCCGAGGAGGTGTTCCGCTATCTGCCCGAAGCCCTGAAGCCCGGCATTGGCACTGTCTTCGCCATGCAGGCTTCCGACGCGCCGCGGTATGCCATGCCGGAGGCGGAACGCGCCGCCTGGGAAACGCTGCTCGCGGTTCGCGGCGAAGTTTCCCGCGCGCTTGAGCCGTTGCGCAAGGACGGCGTTATCGGCCACGGCCTGGATTCCCGCGTGACCCTGTACGTCGATGACACTCTGGCTAAAATCCTGGAGAGCCTGGGGACGGATCTGCGGGCGGTGTTCATCGTCTCGCAGCTCGCCATCCGGCCCCTCGGCGAAGCCCCGGCGGATGCCCTGTCCGGCGTGGAAGTCTCCGGCCTGGCCGTCGGCGTGGAAAAGGCCAGGGGCGAAAAGTGCGAACGGTGCTGGATCTACAGCGAAGAATTGGATACCGATTCCAAATACCCCCACACCTGCCCGCGTTGCGCGAAGGTGCTGCGGGAAATCGGGGCATGACGGTCGCCTTGTCAACGGTCGCGTGGCTTCAGGTCCCGGTCACACCCGACCGGGACCTGTTTCATATGAGCGGCGGCCTTGCATGAAAGGATAAGAGGACAGATGGAAAAAATCCATTGCGTCACGGCGA
>JAJBSY010000253.1 GCA_020861205.1 Deltaproteobacteria bacterium
TTCCCGCACCGCGCCGTCCTTGCCCCATTGCCTGAGGTATTCTTTCACAGCCGCAACAGACATTGCCGTCTCCCGGATGATAGCCGCCGGAGCCTGCGCGACGGCGCGTCTCCGGTTCCGGCCATGGCACAAAGCGGATGGGATGGATCCCGCATCCATCGGCGCGTTATAACTCTTCCTTCTTTTCCGCCAGGACATCCTCGCGGATGCGGATGCCCAGTTCCCGCAACTGCTTGGGCGAAACGTCCGACGGAGCGTCCATGAGCAGGCAGACCGCCTTCTGGTTCTTGGGAAAGGCGATGACGTCGCGAATGTTGGGCGCGCCGGCCAGCAGCATCACGAGCCGGTCCAGGCCGAGGGCGATGCCGCCGTGCGGCGGGGCCCCGTACTCGAGGGCGCGGATGAGGTGCCCGAACTTGGCCAGGTATTCCTCCTCCTTGAAACCGAGGGCTTCAAACATCCGGCGCTGTACCGACGCGGAATGGTTGCGGATGGAACCGCCGCCGACCTCGTAGCCGTTCAGCACCACGTCGTAAGCCCTGGCCTTGCAGGAGGCCGGGTCCGACGTCATTTTCTCCATATGGCCCACGGCGGGCGAGGTGAACGGGTGATGGCAGGCCACGTAGCGCTTCTCTTCCTCGTCGTACTCGAACAGGGGGAAATCCGTCACCCAGAGGAATTCGTACCGGCCTTCCGGCACGAGTCCCATGCGGCCGGCGAGGTGCACCCGGAAATTGCCGAGCGCCGCGTTGACCATGGACGGCTCGCCGGCCTGGAAGAACACGATGTCGCCCGCTTCAAGGCCGAGCGCCTCGGTAAGCCCCTTCCGCTCCGTCTCGGAGAGGAACTTCGCGATGGGGGACTGCCATTCGTCCGGGCGGATCTTGATCCAGGCCAGGCCCTTGGCCCCGTAGATTTTGACATATTCGGTGAACTCGTCGATCTCCTTGCGGGAGAGGGATTCGCCGCCTGGAACCCGCATGGCCTTGACCAGCGGCGCGGTGGCGAACAGCTTGAATTCCGAGCCGCGCACGATATCCGTAACGTCCTTGAGCTTCAGGTCGAAGCGCAGGTCCGGCTTGTCCACCCCGTAATCGGCCATGGCCTGGTCATAGGTCATCCGGCGCATGGGCAGCGGAATCTCCACCCCGAGGGTGTCCCGCAACAGGGCGGCCAGCAGGCCTTCCGCCATGGTGATGATCATGTTCTCGTCCGCGAAGGACAGTTCGATATCCACCTGGGTGAATTCCGGCTGGCGGTCGGCGCGCAGGTCTTCGTCGCGGAAGCAGCGGGCGATCTGGAAATAGCGGTCCATGCCCGCGACCATCAGGATCTGCTTGAAAACCTGCGGGCTCTGCGGCAGGGCGTAGAACATGCCCTGGTTCACCCGGCTGGGCACCAGGTAATCGCGCGCGCCCTCGGGCGTCGCCTTTGTCAGGATGGGAGTTTCGATTTCCAGGAAATCAAGCGAATCCATATACCGGCGCACGGACTGCATGGCCTTGTGGCGCAGAACGAAATTTTCCGCCATCCGGGGCCGGCGCATGTCCAGGTAACGGTAGGTGAGGCGCGCGTTCTCGTTGATCTCGGCCCGATCGTCGATCATGAAAGGCGGGGTCTTGGAGGTGTTGAGCAGTTTCCACTCCCTCACCACCACTTCGATGGCGCCCGTCGCCATGTTGGGGTTGTCCATGCCTTCGGGGCGCATACGGACCGCGCCCTTGACGGCGAGCACGTATTCCGAGCGCAGGATGTGCGCGTTCTCGTGCGCCTGGGGTTCGATTTCCGGGCTGAACACCACCTGCGTTATGCCGCCGCGGTCGCGCAAGTCCACGAAGATGACGCCGCCGTGGTCGCGCCGGGTCTGTACCCAGCCCATCAGGCAGACGTCCTTGCCGCAATCGTCCCGGCCGAGGTCGCCGCACATGTGGGTGCGCCGCCAGCCTTCGAGTGGGACGACGAACTGCTGGTGCTCTTCCTGCAAATCAAACTTCTCTTCGCTCATGGCTTTTTCCTTTTTTAGGCGCCCAAACCGATGCGCCACTCTAGACCGGCCCTTGCGGGTATCGCGGTGGCGCTCCGGTTCACGCTAACCGGTTTCAACCGGATACCGTCAAATTTTTACCAACAGGGCTTCCAGGGGTACGGTTTCCTGGTCGCCGGATTCCATATCCTTAACCGCAATGGCGTTTGCGGCAAGTTCGTTCCCGCCGAGGAGGAGGCATTTGCGCGCGCCGGTCTTGGAGGCCTGCCGCATCTGGCTTTTCAGACTTTTAGCCGCAAAGGAGACTTCGCCCCGCTTTCCGGCTTCGCGGAGTCTTTGCGCAATCACGACGGCGTCCGTGAGCGCGGCCTCGTCGAGAACGGCCAGGTAGAAATCCGGCGGCGTTATGCCCGGCACGCCTCCGGCCTGGTCGACCATGAGGGCGAGGCGTTCCATGCCCGCGGCAAACCCGACTCCCGGAACGTCCGGGCCGCCGAGTTGCCGCACAAGGCCGTCATACCGTCCGCCGCCCGCGACCGTGCCCTGTGCGCCGATGGTTTCGGTGACGACCTCGAATGTCGTGCGGTTGTAGTAATCCAGGCCGCGCACCAGGCGATGGTTAATGGTGTACGGCATACCCGATTTTTCCAGCACGTCCAGAACGGCCCGGAAATGATCCCGGCAGGCCGGGCAATTATAATCGAGAATCCTCGGGGCGTCTTCCGTCACCGCCTTGCAGGAGGGTACCTTGCAATCGAGGACGCGCAAGGGGTTGGTATCCTTGCGTCGGCGGCAGTCCTCGCAGAGGTCCTCCGGGTTCAGAGCGTCGAGAAAGGCCTTGAGCGCCTGATGGTACCGCGGACGGCATTCTTTGCAGCCCAGGGAATTGAGCTGGAGCGAAAGATCCGCGAGTCCTATTTCCCCGAGAAAGGTCATCAGCATGAGAATAAGTTCCGCGTCGGCCTGCGGCTCGGAGGCGCCGATGCACTCGCAGTTGAGTTGGTGGAACTGGCGCATCCGCCCCTTCTGGGGCCGTTCGTACCGGAACATGGGTCCGTAGGTGAACAGCTTGGTCACCGATTCGCGCGCGTGGCAGTTCGCTTCGATGTACGCGCGCATGACCCCGGCCGTGGCCTCCGGCCTGAGCGTCATGGAACGGCCTTTCTTGTCCGGAAAGGTATACATTTCTTTCTGCACCACGTCGGTTTCCGTGCCGATGCCCCGCGCGAAAAGCTCGGTCTGCTCCATGACGGGCGTGCGCAGCTCGGCGAATCCGTAGGATGAGAAAACCCTGCGCGCCGTCTTTTCCATAAAGGAAAAAACCGTGCTTTCCGGCTCGAAAATATCGGCAAACCCTTTGCCCCGCTTGAATTCTGGCATGGTAAATCCTCGGTGGAAAAATAGGGCGCGGTCATTCCGTCTGCCCGCGCAACAGATTCCCATAAGCCAAGCGGTGCGGGATGTAAAGAAACTCATCCGCGAGGTTGTGCCCCAATGCGAGCATTTTCCCTGTGAAATGATAATTTCGTGACAATGCTCCGGCTAAGGGCGCGAAGCGCAACAGGGCCCGTGAGATTTGGCGTAGGCGGGTTTTGCGCCGTTAAGCGACAATTTCAAAGCGAAACCGCTCCGGCTTGACGCTTCGCCAGGCTCTCCCCGCGCGAAGGATAAACACGGTAGTAATTTTGAGGACATTTATAGCTGAAATGTACCCTCGCGACCGGCTAGGATCCTTCTTTTGGAACGGCCTTTGCAAAAAAATCGGCCTGAAACGGCAACCGGAATATTTTTCCGAACCATTGAGGAAAACCATATGGCGACAGTCACGACAACATACGACCGCTATGCGTTCCTGACGGAAGAACAGCGCGCCTCGGCGCGCGCGTCTCTGGAGCGGCACCGGACCGAGACCCCCCGGACGCGTTCGAACGCCCCGCAGGGGGACGCGGTGGCCTTTTCCGAAAACGGGCGGCAGTTGGCCGCCACTTCGCCTCTTTCGCGGGAAGAAATGGAGGCGCTTTCCTACGCGCATCTCCTGGCGTTCGACCCCGACGAC